>CAYNLJ010000025.1:6680-12849 GCA_964398005.1 uncultured Caldithrix sp.
AAGTAGTATATTCTGAAGAAAAATTGTTTCACTAATTTAAAAAAATAATTATTTGAAAAAATTAGTGATTTTGTTCAAAAAATGTAAGAAAATTTATTTTGTTCCACGGAAATTGTAACCACAAAGATGGAGATGGCCTATGCGATTCAAAATGATTCTGACATCTTCTTTGTCAAAGAAGATTTTCATGAGCATTGCGGGCTTGGTTTGGACAGGATTTTTGTTAGTACACCTTTTAGGAAATTTACAGCTTTTAAGTTCCGATCCTGATCCATTTAACAAGTACTCGTATTTTTTGACACACCAAACGGGGGAATTCATCTATTTAGCCGAGTTTCTGTTGATCTTTTTCCTGTTGGCGCATTTGATTTACGGTATCTGGGTCCAGATTGGCAACTGGCGTGCGCGTCCTCAGGGCTATTCAATGGTCACCTGGGCCGGAGGTAAAAGTCGTCGTTCTTTTGGTTCTGTAACCATGATTTACACCGGAGTTTTGATCTTTGTTTTCCTTATCTTTCATCTACTTCATTTTAAATACGGAAGTGTAACCATGTACACCCCGAAAGGATTTACCCATCAAATTCCAAATCTCTATCAGACTGTGATCGAATTCTTTCAAAACGGGTGGAATGTGGCCTTTTATGTAGTGATCATGGTGTTGATTGGCTTTCATTTAAGCCATGCCGTCTGGAGCGCTTTTCAATCCCTTGGTCTTGGCAGTAAATGGTTCACTTCGTTTATTTACACTGTGGGCGTGCTTTACGCCATCGTCATCTCCTTTGGCTTTGTATTCTTGCCGATCTGGATCTACTTCACGAGAGGAGGCGCATTATGAAATTAGAATCGAAAGTCCCCAGCGGCCCGTTAGCCGAAAAATGGGATATTCACAAAAATAGTTTAAAACTTGTTAGCCCCAAAAACAAACGCAAATTCTCTGTTATAGTTGTAGGGACCGGGCTGGCCGGAGCTTCCGCCGCCGCGTCATTAGGTGAATTGGGTTACAAAGTCACCACTTTCTGTATTCAGGATTCTCCTCGTCGGGCACACAGTATTGCAGCCCAGGGTGGAATTAATGCTGCTAAAAATTACCAGAATGATAATGACAGTATCTGGCGACTGTTTTACGACACCATTAAAGGTGGCGATTACCGCGCCCGTGAAGCCAATGTGTACCGTCTGGCTCAGGTCAGTAACAATATTATTGACCAGGCTGTAGCCCAGGGCGTACCCTTTGCCCGAGAGTACGGCGGCTATTTTGCCAATCGTTCATTTGGTGGTGCACTGGTCTCCAGAACCTTTTACGCCCGTGGTCAGACCGGGCAACAATTGCTGTTAGGGGCTTACGGTGCCCTGATGCGTCAGGTGGACGAAGGAACCGTGCGACTACTACCCCGGAGGGAAATGGTCGAATTAGTCGTGATTAATGAAAAGGCACGCGGTGTTGTCGTGCGCAACCTGATTACTGGAGAATTGGAATCTTACTGGGCAGATGCCGTCATTTTAGCTACCGGTGGTTATGGTGTCACTTACTATTTGTCAACCAATGCGGTGAATTCCAACGCCTCCGCCATTTGGAAAGCACATAAAAAAGGTGCCTTTTTCGGTAACCCATGCTATGTGCAAATTCACCCCACCTGTATTCCCCGTTCGGGCGATTATCAGTCAAAACTGACGCTGATGAGTGAAAGTTTACGTAACGACGGACGGGTTTGGGTGCCCAAGAACAAAGGCGATAAACGTCATCCTAATGACATTCCCGAAGAAGAACGGGATTATTATCTGGAACGTAAATACCCGACCTACGGAAATATGGTGCCGCGAGACGTGGCCTCCCGTAATGCAAAAATGGTTTGCGATGAAGGTCGCGGAGTTGGTGAAACAGGACAGGCTGTTTATCTTGATTTCCGTGATGCCATCAAAGAATTTGGACGCAAAACCATTGAAGAACGCTATGGAAACTTGTTCGAGATGTACAAGGATATCACCGGCGAAGATGCTTACGAAGTTCCCATGCGTATTTACCCGGCCGTGCATTACACCATGGGTGGTTTATGGGTAGATTACAATCTGATGAGTACCATTCCCGGCCTGTTTGTCTTGGGCGAAGCCAACTTCTCCGATCATGGTGCCAACCGTCTGGGCGCCAGTGCTTTGATGCAGGGTCTGGCCGATGGTTATTTCATCATTCCTTACACCATTGGTGATTATTTTGCCAGCACTTCATTGGAAAAAGTGAACGAAGAACACGAAGCTTTTAAAGAAGCTAAAGAAGAAGCTAAAAAACGATATGAAAAACTGCTCTCCATTAAAGGCAGCAAAACCGTACGCGAATTCCATCGTGAACTTGGCGATATCATGTGGAACAAGGTAGGCATGTCCCGTAACGAGCAAGGTTTAAAAGAAGCCATTGAAGATATTAGAAAACTTCGTGAAGACTTCTGGAACAATGTTCGGGTTGCCGGCGAAATGAACACCATGAATAAAAATCTTGAAATGGCCGGCCGGGTGGCTGACTTTTTGGAATTGGGCGAATTGGTAGCCACCGATGCTCTTCATCGTACTGAATCCTGTGGCGGACATTTCCGTGAAGAAAGCCAGACTCCGGAAGGTGAAGCATTGCGTGATGACGAAAACTTCTCTTATGTGGCCGCCTGGGAATTCAAAGACATTGGCAACTGGGAACTGCACAAAGAAGAGCTTAAGTTTGAATACGTAACCCCCACCCAACGCAGCTACAAGTAAGGAGGCAGGCTATGGAAAAGAAAAATTTAACTATACATCTCAAAGTCTGGCGTCAAAAAGATGCGAATTCACGTGGTGAATTCAAAAATTATCTGGTTAAAGACGTAAATCCGGATATGTCTTTTTTAGAAATGCTGGACGTATTAAACGAAGATCTGATTAAAAAAGACGAAGAACCCATTGAATTTGACAACGACTGCCGTGAAGGAATTTGCGGAATGTGTGGCGCCGTCATTAATGGTACGGCTCATGGTCCGGAAAGCGGCATGACCACCTGCGATGTTCGCATGCGAATGTTTAAAGATGGAGACACTATTGTGGTTGAACCCTTCCGGGCCCGTGCATTTCCACCGGTCAAGGACCTTGTGGTTGACCGCAGTGCTCTTGATCGTATCATGTCTAAAGGTGGTTACACATCTGTAAGAACCGGTGGCGTTCCGGAAGCGTTGTCCATCCCCGTTCCAAAAGAAAATGCCGATGAAGCCATGGACATGGCTGCCTGCATTGGTTGTGGTGCCTGTGTGGCCGCCTGCCCCAATGCCTCGGCTGCACTTTTTGTGGGGGCTAAAGTCTCACAGCTGGCACTTTTGCCCCAGGGACGCCCGGAAGCAGCACGCCGGGTAGAACGCATGGTGGCTCAAATGGACGAAGAAGGTTTTGGTGCCTGTTCCAACCATGGTGAATGCGAGGCGGTTTGCCCGAAAGAGATTTCCATTACAGCCATTGCCCGCATGCGTCGTGAATACTGGAAATCGATGTTCAAATGATCAACTAAAGATTTAATGAAAAAGGCCTTCCGCATCCTTGCCGAAGGCCTTTTTCTATTCAGGGGCCAATCATTATTTAGGTTAATAGTGTAAGAGTATATGGGTTAAGAGTAACTTTTTGATGTCTTTCCTGTTTTCTACGCAATGCAGAGTTTCGTTTCTCTTCTTCTTAAAAATTTAAACGCACACCAACCTGTAAACGATCCATCTGATATTTTTCCCTGGTCTGCATTGGTTCAAGGGACTGATCATAATCCCAGTCGTAGCGGTAATATTTATCCGCTTCATAAAGGCCACGGATGAAGGCCACATCGATTTGCGTACCTTCTCCGGCGGCAAAGCCTGCACCAATGGAGAAATACCGCTTGTTGACTTTTTTGTCAACGTCCTTTAATGGTGAAGGTACATAGCGGTAACCGGCCCGCAATTGCAACCGATTATTAAGTAGCGCCAATTGAGCGCCTGCCGAATAGGAAAAGACATCCCTTAAAATCAAGGGCACCTGGTCGTTTTGCCGGGTAAAATAGGTTTCGTACCATTCAGGCGTATTGTCATCACGTTCCAATTTTAATTGCGTCCAGTCCACGTAGCGACCGGCTGCAGTTAACATTAAATTCTTGAATGAGTAGGACACACCTAAATCAAATTTAAAAGGTATTTTAATGTTGTAACTGAATTTACCTACGCTGTCGTAGGGTTCTACAAAATGATAGGTCACATCATCGTTAATGGAGTAAATGTCATAGGATAATTCATCTGAAAAAGTCCAGGTTTCATCTACAGAAAGCTTGACCGGGAAGGTAATATTACCGCCTACCCGCAGAGAATTGTCCAGGCGCCACAAACCGCCCAGTTTAAATTCGAATCCAGAATAATCGGTGGTCACCAGTTGTTCTAACTGGTAATAATTGTAGTAAAAGTTTTCAATCAGTTGATTATTGTTATCGTAAATATCGTAAGCATTGGTGCCTTTGACATCTTCCTGTACATATTTTAAGCGATAATCGCTGCCACCACCTAAAAAGTTGATGGTCGCTCCGGCTGAAAAATTGGGCGCCAGATCCATTGCCCCGCCAATCGACCACTCTGAAAGATGCCCTTCTTCTTTGATGCTCTGGTTAATATTTAAATCCAGATCAAAAGGTAAAATCAAACCATCATAACCTAAATCATTGTAAATGGAGAAAGCAAGATCGTTGCTGTTGGGATTAAAGCCGGAATATTGCACCACATGATTCAAATCCTTAATACGCTGGTAACCGATGGCCAAAACCAGGCTGCCGCGACGCACCGGAAAAGGGTACACATAGCCAAAACTCTGAAATTTGGTAAATCCCTGATTAAAGGTTGATTTATTACCCAGGTAAGTTGCATCTGTTTGCAATTTTAAATGATTTAAGGAACCGTAAATTTGTTGCATTTTTATTTGAGCCAAACCCGCCGGATTCCAGTAAATGGCAGAATAATCGTCTGCTACACCGGTAAAGGCATTGCCCAGTGCTGCAGCCTTAACGCCAAACCCCGTTTCATTTTCCGCCAGATTGACGGCTTCTTCCACATTTTGTGCCCAAAGACTTACAGTGAAGATGAGTATGAATAAGAGGAATTTACCTTTCATTTTTAACCTTTCCTGATCTTTAATTCTTATTTACGACGACTACCGGAACGCGAAGAACTACTGCGTGTGGCCGATCTTGATGAACTACGAGATGAACTACTGCTGGAACGATAGCTTCCGGAGGACCTGCTGCTACTCGAGCTGCGCGACGGTGTACTAAAAGAAGGGCTGTAACCGGAACTTGATCTGGTGTTGGAATAGGTAGACCTGGAACGATTACTGTTATTGTTCTTGGAACGACTTTTTGTCTTTATGTAAGGCCGTGGCGTTGCCTTTGGTTGCCGCACAGTGCTCTTTGGTTTGGTAGAACGGATTTTGGTAATTGGATAGTATTTTCGTTCATGCCGGTTCGTTCGGCGCGTTACCGCTTTTCGGGTTGTTGTTCTGCGGTCAGATGTGCCTTTCCGAACAACAGTTTTGGAAGTACTACCTTTACGAATGGTTGTTCTTGAATCGGTTTGACGAATGGCCACCTCGCCGGTTGATTTCCGGACGCTGCGCCGTGAATCGGAACTGGAAATGACACTTCCAGTAGTTCTGGTCGGTAAAAATGTCGAACCGCCGACCTGGTGGTCGTTCCCGGAAGTTTGGGTTAGTCGTACACGCTTACTTCCACCACCCCGCAACAACGAACCTCCTTTGGCAAAGGGACGCGGTCCGTAAGGTGTGCTGTAAACAGGCCCGCTGTTCAAATACCAGTAATCGTAATAATCCCAGTAAAAAGGATCATAAACAATATAGCCCGGGTACCATAGCCAGGGCCTGATAGGACGAATCGGGTAAAAAACACCCCAATAAGGGGGATAATAGGGAGCATACCATGGATCGAACAACCACCAATCGGTGTAAATGCCGAAATGCATGCCAAAATCAAAGTCGTAAGGATCATCATAAAAATTCTGGACGATTAATGGTGCCCCCTGCTCACTGTAAAGTGTATCACTTGGCGGATAGTAATAATCATCCTTTTGGTACACATCACGTTCCACCAGGGCCAGCTGTGTGTAACACGAGGTCATCAACAGCATGGCGCCAAGTAAGA
>CAYNLJ010000026.1:0-12766 GCA_964398005.1 uncultured Caldithrix sp.
ATGGAGAATAAAATGGCGCAAAAAGAAAAAGTTTACAAAATAACGCTGATTCCGGGTGACGGTATAGGCCCGGAAGTAACTTCGGCTGCCCGTAAAGTATTAGCGGCGGCTGGGGTGGTTATTGACTGGGAAATTGTGGATGCCGGTGCCGGGGCTCTGCAAAAATATGGTACTACTTTGCCGGATGAAACGGTTGAATCCGTTAAAAAGAACAAAGTGGCCTTAAAGGGCCCATTGACTACGCCGATTGGTGAAGGTTTTAAATCGGTTAACGTTCAGTTACGTAAAACCTTGGACCTTTACGCAAATGTTCGTCCGGTACGTTCGGCGTTAGGTATTACCTTTCAGCACAAGCCGATTGATCTGGTTATTTTCCGGGAAAACACCGAAGACCTTTATGCCGGTCTGGAGTATGAGATTGCTCCGGGGGTGGCGCAAAGTCTGAAGATCATCACTGAAAAGGCTTCAACGCGCATTGCACGTGCCGCTTTTGAATGGGCCCAAAAAAACAAACGCAAAATGGTACACGCGGTTCACAAGGCCAACATTATGAAAAAAAGCGATGGCCTTTTTCTGGAAAGTGTGCGTAAAGTGGCGGCAGAATATCCTGAAATCACCTACAAAGAGATAATAGTGGACAATTGTGCCATGCAATTGGTTATGCGACCCGAACAGTTTGATGTTATTGTATTAGGCAATCTTTATGGGGATATCATTTCGGATCTGGCCGCTGGTTTGGTTGGTGGTCTGGGGGTTGTACCGGGCGCCAATGTTGGTGATGACATTGCCATTTTTGAATCGGTGCATGGTAGCGCTCCCGATATTGCCGGCAAAGGTGTGGCCAATCCCATCGCCACGATTTTATCTGCTAATTTGATGCTGCGTCATATTGGTGAAAATAAGGCAGCCGATAAAATACAGGCGGCTCTGGTGCTCTTTTTAGCAGAGAAAAAACACCTCACACCCGACTTGGGGGGGCATAGCTCGACCGATGAACTGGTTGAAGGGATTATCGAAAAAATCAAAATGTTACGTTAAAAACAGGGATAGCTTGGCATGGAAAAGCACGCTTCGGCTTTCCAACAATTAAAAAAATTACTGAATGAACATCAGAATTTCGTACTGATCAGTCATATCCACACTGATGGCGATGCATTGGGTTCTGTAATGGCCTTTTATCACTTGTTGAAAGGATGGCAAAAAAATGTGCAGGCTATCATTCCCGGGGGCCTGCCTGACCGATATAATTTTTTGCAGATAAATGAAGCCATCAACCGCTTGTCTAAAAAGCAACTGCTTGAATCGATTGCCAAAGCTGATGTTATTCTGATTTTAGATATCAGTGCCCTGGAACGAATGGATGAATGGTATCAACCGGTATCCCTCAGTAAAGCAAAAAAGGTGTGCATAGATCACCATCCGGATATGTGTGAAGAAGTCGATTTGAAAATCATTGATGTCGAACGCATTGCCACCTGTGAAATCATTTACGAATTTTTTACCAGTCAGCAAATAGAAATCACCCCGAAAATGGCCCTGGCACTTTACACCGGAATTTTAAGCGATTCCGGTGGTTTCCGTTTTGAAGGCACCAGTGACCGCACCCTAAAAGTTGCCGCCGACCTGGCCAGAAAAAATATCGATCCGGCCTGGGTCTACAGCCAGGTATATGAATACAGCAATAAAAATCAACTGCGATTTTGGGGACATGTGTTGTCCGGTTTACAGTCAGATGGAATTATTGACTGGGCGGTTGTACCAAAAGAGACGTTGCGACAGTTCAACGTATCACTGGAAGAGATGAATGGTTTAATCGACATCATTCGACGCGATGCCACGGCTCAAATATTTGCCATGTTTGTTGAACGGCAAGACGGTCAGGTGATGGTCGGGTTGCGCTCTAAAAATGGTTTTGATGTAGGTAACCTGGCACGTCAGTTTGGTGGTGGTGGACACTTCCACGCAGCAGGATTCTCTTCAACCGCTTCCCTGGAACAGGTGGTTTCAACTACGCTTCAGAAAATCAAAGCGTTACAAAAGGAATACGCCGGAGAAACCAAATGAAAATTCGTTACCTGACAGCAGGCGAATCGCATGGTCCGGGTCTGGCCGGAATTGTGGAAGGCCTGCCTGCTAATTTGCCGGTTGATCTGCAGAGGGTAAACCATGAGTTGTACCGTCGTCAGCAGGGCTACGGGCGTGGCGGCCGCATGAAAATGGAAAAAGATCAGATTGAAGTGCTCTCCGGCATCCGTTTTGGTAAAACCCTGGGCAGTCCCGTTGCCTTTATCCTTCGTAACAAGGATTGGCAAAACTGGACCGAGGTAATGGCTCAACAGCAGGGCAAACAGGAGCGTGTCATCACCCGTCCTCGTCCGGGGCATGCTGATTTGCCGGGTGCCCTGAAATATGATTTTGATGACATGCGGAATGTTTTAGAACGTTCCAGCGCACGCGAAACAGCCATGCGTGTGGCTGTAGGCGGTTTTTGCAAAGAATTGCTTTACCACTTTAATATTCAGGTTTTTTCCCATGTGCTGCAGATTGGCCCGGTCAAGGCCGATCCGGGAAAAATCAAAGAAAAATTGGCCTCCGATAAAATAAACGAGTTAGCCGATGCTTCCCCTGTGCGCTGCCTGGATGAAGAGGCAAGTCAGGAAATGGTTGATTTTATTCGCCAAACCAAATTGCAGGGGGACACAGCCGGTGGTATCATTCAGATCATTGTCCGCAATGTACCGCCGGGACTGGGAAGTCACGTGCACTGGGAACACAAATTGGATGGTCGTCTTGCTGGGGCTTTAATGTCCATTCAGGCCGTCAAAGGAGTGGAAATTGGTTTAGGCTTCAGCGGAGCCGAACTGCCTGGCTCGCAGTTCCATGATGAAATTTTTCTGGAGAATAATAAAATTAAGCGAAATCGGAACAATGCAGGTGGCATTGAAGGGGGCATGAGCAATGGAGAAGAAATTGTAGCTCAGATTTTCATGAAGCCCATTCCAACCCTGATGAAACCATTGCATTCGGTTGATTTAAAGACTAAGGAAGCGTTTCTGGCGCATAAGGAACGCAGTGATGTAACTGCCGTGCCGGCCTGCTCGGTGGTAGCCGAAGCTGTTACAGCCCACATTCTGGCCGATGCCTTCTGCGAAAAGTTTGGTAACGATACGGTTACGGATATGGAAGTGACCTATCAAAATTATTTAAAAAGAATTAAACTTTAAGGAGAAGAGATGAAAAAGGTAGTGATTGAATATTGCGTCGTTTGAAACTACTACGACCGGGCCGCCAGTTTGGCGAGCAAGATTAAAGAACATCTGGATGTGGAAGTCGAACTGCAAAAAAGCAGTGGTGGACGATTTGAAATATTCCTGGATGGTGAACAAATCTTTTCCAAAATTGCCACCATGCGTTTTCCTGAACCTGAGGAAATTATCAGTATTTTGTCGGAAAAAATATCCTAACTGAAATCCCGCTTTAAAGTTAAATAATTTGAAAAATTTTCACATTCTTCCATTTCCCAAATGGCAGTTTATTTGGCGAACAGGGGGAAGTAAGAATGGTCAAATACTTTGATTTGCTTATTCCGTTAGTTGCTGGATTAGTGTAACTGTTCAACCCCGAAATTGTTTTTAGAACTGTAAATGAAGACCTTAAACAAAAGAAGTTGTCTCGTATTCTGGGGATTATCCTTTTGATGGTTGCTGTAGTCAATATCATTGTCAGGTTATTTTAATGCTTTCCTGACAAGGCAAAAATGTTAGTTATGGGTGCAAACCAGAGTTGGGCCATCGACTAATTTCCTGGGTGGTCAAACACCTGTATGGCTTTAGTTAGCCATTGACAAATTTCCACCCAAATCATTTTTCTTGGGTGGTTTAAGATGTCTATCGATCAATGGCTTTCAGAATTTCTTTTGCCTCTTTATTTTGTGGATTAAAGGCTAATACGCGTCTGGCCAAATTGGCTGCTTTTCCATAATTTCCCTGGGCTTCAAACAATTTGGCCAGGGTGAGATTGGCCTTTACATCATTTGGTTGTTTGGCCAATTTATCTTCAACTTCTTTCCTAAACATTTGCAGAATATTCAGGTAGCGAAAATCTGGTCCTAAGGTTGGATGTCGTACAATGTAAGCCGGATTTAAATAGAAAATTTTCCGATATTGTTCAATGACCAACTCTTTTTTCCCTGTTTCCGAATAGAGTTCGGCTAACTTTAAATAAACACGCAAAAGTGAATCGTCCAAGCCCAGAACGACAAGGTAGTATTTTTCAGCCAGATCATAATTCTTCATTTCGTGATGGGTTAAAGCCAGGTTAAAGATGGCCTCTTTAAAATCGGGTTTATATTTAATGGCATTGGTAAAGGCAATAGCCATATCCAGATAAACCTGTTTTTTCTTAATGGGATCCATCTCCAAAGAATTGTTCCGGCGTTTCTTTTTCTTACTGAAGGATATGAGCTTATCCGATTCGGCTTTCTGCGTATCCAGCAATTCAAGAAAGGCGTTGATCAGTTCTTCAATAACTGCCTGTTTGTAAATAGTCAGGCCCTTTAAAAAATAGGCATAGGGATTGTCGGGTTGCAATTCAATCGATTTGTCCAGTTCACTCAATGCACTGTAAAAAATCTGAGAACGGTAGTAACAATCTCCTAATCGTAAATGATATTCATAATTGTTAGGATCAAGCTCGGCAGCCGATCGGTAATATTCGATCGCTTTACGGTAATTTTTCTGATCATAATAAACGTTGCCCCACTCAAAATAGGAAGGAGCAAAATCGGGATTTATTTCTGTAGCCTTTTTTAAGGATTTTTCTGCTTCCACAAATTTTTGTTGTTTGCGCAGGACACGACCAATGTAGTAATGAGCCTGATAATCATTGGGATTGATCTCTTCTACACGTTTAAAATCTTTCAGGGCCAGGTCGTAATTCCCCTGTTTCAGGTAAATAAGACCACGACCATAATAGGGCTTCGAAAAATTAGGTAAAGCCGATATCACTTTATTGAATTGTTCAAGCGCTTTAGGATAATTTTCAGCATTAAAATAGACAATGCCGAGGTTGTAATAGGCTTCCCAGAATTCCGAGTCTTTTTGAATCGCCTGTCTGAATAAGCCAATGACTTTTTCAATACGAGCATTAGGCTTATTGTTTTCCATGTATGCTTTTATGAAAGATTCAAAGGCCGGAACAGAATTGGTCAGGGTAAAAGATAACAATCGCTTTTCTATGGAACTGACAGGAATGCCCGTGAGAGAAATTAATTGGTCAATTACCTGATTGCCCAGTTCAAAAAACTTGTTGACTGGTTGCCTGAACTGACTGGAAAAGATGGTGGTTCCGTTATAAGCATTGCTGTACAATATTTTGAGCGTAACCATACCATCTTCGACAAAAAACGAGCCGGAAATCGTCATTTCGACTTTTGCATAACGGCCGATATGATAAATCATCCGTTCATTAAGCGGCGATTCACCGTAGCCGACTTCATCCAAAACTTTTTTCAGAACTTTTTTTTCTGGCAGATAAAAACCGGATAATACGCTTAATTTGTTTCTCAGGTAATATTCAAGGCCAAAGGACATCCAGTCATATTTGCTGCTTGGCTTTTCATTGAAAAAAGGCAGAAGCGCAATTCTCCTTTTGTCCTGGGCCAATAGAGAACTCAGTAAGAAAAATACAATTAAACTACTGAAAATAATTTTTCGCCACATGTTTTACCAGTCATTCCTGATTATTTACACCTGAATGAGATTCAAAAAATTGCCTCCAGCTGTCAGACAAAAGGCAAAGATTGGTAAATCTTTCCTTTTAACATTTATCCGGAAAACGCTTAAGATTTTCAATTTAATGTTTTCGGCAAAATTTTGAACAATTTTAATTTTGATTTTACCAATTGAACTCTTTTTTTTCCAATTCATAAAAATGGGGTTTTTGTTACCCCTTTTCAATGAACTTTTTAGGTCCTGAATAAATTCCTTGAAAAGTATCCGGCTTAACACTCCACAAACATTGAACGCATTTCTGATAAAAATCACGATCAAAATATTACCAATTTTTAATCTTCTTAGTTTACTAATAAATTTAAAGATAAAAAATAATTCATTACTTTGCACATTTCTGTGATTTAAAGACTAAATTTATTGCGCGAAAAGTTAAGAGTTAAACCAATGGCTGTACAACTTGTTAATAGAAATGATCCGCCATAACTGAGAAACGGGAGTGGCAAGCCGGTAACCGGTGCAAAACCGATGGTCATGCCAATATTAATCAGGGTATGAAAGGCAATGATAGTGGTAAGGCCAATGAGTGCCAGGCGTGAGTAGGCCGATTTTACGGAATTGGCCAGCCAAAGCAGGTACATGAACAATAGGAGAAAGATGAAAAGTACAATAACTACCCCTAAAAATCCCCATTCTTCGCCTAATACGGAAAAAATAAAATCGGTATGGTGAGCCGGTAAAAAGTTTAATTGCGATTGCGAACCATGTAAAAAGCCTTTGCCCCAAATGCCACCAGAACCTATGGCAACTTTGCTTTGAATGATCTGGTATCCGGCTCCTTGCGGATCGTTCTCCGGTTTCAGAAAGGTCAAAATGCGTTGTTTTTGATAGCTCTTCAGTGAATCCCATAATATGGGTGTAAGGCTACCGACAGCCAAATTTTGTATGATTACCAAAATCTTCAGATATAATTTTTGCCGGGTAAAAATCAAAATCATAAAAATAATAGTCAGCCAGGCAATATAGGTGTAAGTATTAAAAGCTACAATCATGGTAATGGCAGGAGGGAGTAAAATAAAGAGAACAAACCAGGAAACTCCGGCCATAAAAAGCATGGGAACGATTAAGGCTAAAAAGACTAATGAAGTACCAAGGTCAGGCTGTTTAACAATTAAAGCAAACGGAATTAAAACGAAAACAAATACCATCACTAAATTTTTAAAATGATCAATCTGACGATTGTTGGTGGAAAGGTATTTGGCCAGGACCAGTACGGTAGCTATTTTAGCAAATTCTGAAGGTTGTAGTCGCAGCGGGCCGATTTTTAACCAGCGCTCGGCACCAAATCCTTTTACCCCAAAGAACAATACCATCACCAGACTCAAAATAGACAAGATGTACAAAAGGTAACTGCTCTTTTGAATCAATTTAAAAGGCAAAAAATTTATGATCAGCATTAAGATGATCCCAAATACTGCATAAATGAGTTGTTTGGTAAAATAGTTCTGGTTCTCGGCGGAGTAGTAGGTCGCACTGAAAATAGTCATTAACCCGATCCCCATCAGCAGAAGGGTAGGGCCCAAAATAAACCAGTCAATTTTTTTTAGAAAACTTGTAAACTGTGCCATATCAATTGGTCTCCGGAACTCTAAGAATGGGAATAGGTGCCAGGCTGTCTATGGGCAGTGGATTGATGCCTTGTTCCACGTTCAGGGTATCCTTTTTAACTACTGGTCTTGGAATCAGTTTATTGTAAAAGTACATTTCCAGAAATTTTCGGGCGATGGGTGCGGCCACACCACCACCGCTGCCTCCATTTTCGACAATTACGGCAATAGCCACTTCCGGGTGAGTATATGGTGCAAAGGCCATGAACCAGGCATGGGGATCGCCGTGAGGATTTTGTGCTGTACCTGTTTTACCGGCCATGTCGATGCCCGGAACTTTACCCAGCCAACCGGTGCCCCCGTTAACCACCTGATGCATTCCCTCACGTACAATATCAAACACTTCTCCCGAAACTTCATTTACAATCTTTGAATGCGTTGGAAAATGGATGGTTTTGCGGGTTTGGTAGTTGTAAAGATGGTCAACCAGATGCGGGCGATGGTAAAGACCACGATTGGCCAAAATCATGACAAATTGAGCGATTTGCAGGGGGGTGGTTAACAGTTCACCCTGCCCAATTGCCAGGTTGGCCAAATTGCCTTTGGTCCAGCCGTTTTCGCCAAATATTTTATTAAAGTATTCCACAGTAGGCACCAGTCCGGCGTTTTCATTCGGTAAATCGATATTGGTGCGTTGACCAAAACCAAGAATTTTACTGTATTTGGACCAGGTCTCCAATCCAATTTTTAGTCCCAATTGATAAAAATACACATTACAGCTATTTTTAATGGCGCCATACAGATCCAGTTCCCCATGTCCGTTTGGATTCCAGCACCGGATGGTTTTACGGCCCAGTCTAAAATAACCGGGGCAGTATGCCTTCCAGGAAGGCGTAATGATTCCTTCCTGCAAAGCAGCGATAGCGGCTACAATTTTGTACGTCGACCCTGGTGGGTAAGCACTTTGAATGGAACGGCTGTAAAGAGGATGGGATTCGTCCTGAATAAGTGAACGCCAGACTTCTGCATTAATTTTCCCGCTTAGCGCTCTTACATCGTAATCAGGTTTACTGACCAGTGCAAGAATGCCACCGGTGCGCACATCAATGGCTACCAAAGATCCCCTTTTATCAGCCAGTAGACTTTCGGCAAATTTTTGTAAATCGTAGTCAAGTGTCAGGTACAAATCGCTGCCATGGATCGCAGGCACATTTAATTCCGGATCATAATCACCCAAAATTTTGCCGGAAGCATCCACTCTTACGTAGCGCACGCCTTTTATCCCTCTGAGTTCAAGGTCATAATAACGTTCCAGGCCGGCTTTGCCTATCATGTCGCCCAATTCATAACGCGGATCGAGTTTTTGCTCTTTTTCATTTACTTCACCAATGTAACCAAAAAGATGGGGAGAATTAATACCGGGCGGGTAATATCGTTTAAAATCAAGAATCAATTCGAAACCGGGCAAAAAGTACTGGTTTTCTTCCAGTAGTGTACGTGTTTGTTCATCAATGTCTCTTTGAATAATGGTAGGTCGATACCGGGGACTCCGTTTTAATTTTTTCTTTATTTGATTCACATCCAGATTTAAATAATGAGCAACGGATTGAATCGTGCTGTCGTTGGCGTGTGCTTTTATCAAGGCAGCAGAAAAGGCCGGTCGATTGTCAACTAAAATTTGTCCATCCTTATCAAGAATTAAACCCCGTACCGGATTCAGTTTTATTTGACGAATTACATTGTGAATGGAAATATCGAGGTAATACTGACGATGCAGGATTTGTAAATTAAAAAAGCCAGCCAATAAAATCAGAAAGGCAATGATCAGAGTTAAAGAGTAAATAAAAGTCCTTTTAGACTTTTGTTGACTCGTATCCAGATATCTCATTACTCTTCACTCAAATATTTTTTTAGGAACAGATTCATAATTAACAAACTGATCATTGTGTAAATAACATTGGGCAGGGCCCGTGAAATGATCATATCTGATAAATTAAGTTCAGCTTTAATGCCCAGTAAAATGTAAAAAATAACCTCATGGATCAAAATGAACAGAACAAACCAGAGATCCATGAACAGCCCTTTAATATTTTGGCCATGAAATTTTCCGGTCAGGTAGCCAACCAGAGATTTCGGAAAAGCCGACATGCCAACGGGCATACCGGTGAGGGCATCCTGCAGAAGTCCCAGCACAAAGCCGGCGGTGCTTCCACGAATGCCGCCAAATCGTTTGGAAAGCAGCAGAACAATGCACAAAACAAGATCCGGTTGCCAGATGTGGATACGCAGCAAAGGCACAATTAAGGCCTGGCTTAAGATGGCTGGAAGACCAAAGAGTAACAGCAATACCAGAAAGTATTTAGTTTCTTGTTTCATCCAGCAGCGGCTCCATTTCGATGATGAATACTTCTTCCAAGGCGTTAAAATCTACACTTGGTTTTACCTGAATTTTTTGAAACATTTCATTCGGATCTTTTTCGATAGCAGAAACGACACCAACTTTAATGCCAGGCGGGTAAATTTGACTTAAACCCGAAGTGAAAAGAATATCGCCTTCTAAAATTTCAATGGTATTGGGAATGTAGTTTAATTTTAAACCCAGTTCACCGTCCCAGCTAACAACACCAACTTCACGATTGCGTTGTACCCGAACGCTGACCCTGGCACTGGGGTCAAGAAGGATCTGGCAAATGGCGAAAGGACGGCTAATCTCTACTACCCGGCCGACTAAACCTTCGGAGGTAATGACAGCCGCGCCTTTGTGCTTGGCCTTAATATCATTGGCAATTATTTTGAAGCCGGTTACCAGCTCCTGTGGGCTGTAACCAATTACTTTGGCCGGAATCAGATTGTACTTGAACTGGTAGCGGATGTTCAATAATTTTTTCAGACGCAGGTTTTCCAGCAGTGCTTCCTGCAGCTGAAAGTTTTTAAAGGAGAGTAAGGTGTTTTGTCTGCGAAGTTCGAGATTTTTTTCGTAAAGGTTGAAGTAATCTCTAAAAACAGAAACGGTGGACTCAATGCGTCCGACGGTTTGCATTGAAAAATGGCGCAGTCCCCGCACCATTCCCCGGTCGCTGGTGGCCATCAAAAGAAAAGAGATGACCAGATAAACGAATACAGTTAAGCCTTCCCTGAATCTGAATAAAAACGAATTGAAAAAGTTCACAAAAAATCAATCAATTAATTTAAAATTTTTGGTTAAAAAGTACGTTTTTGGCGCATCAGAACTTTTTCGTATTGCTCGGGCGCATCCAGAATTTTACCGCAGCCACGTGCCACACAAGTCAAAGGATCTTCTGCCACATGAATAGCCATTGAAGTTTCTTCTCTCAAGCGAATATCCAGATTTTTTAACAAAGCGCCGCCACCGGTTAGAATAATACCCCGGTCTAAAATGTCGGAGGCCAGTTCCGGAGGAGTACGTTCTAAGGAAAGTTTTACAGCTTCAACAATGGCGGTAATGGCATCATTCAGTGCTTCGCGAATCTCAACCGAACTGACTTCAATCGTTTTGGGAATGCCGTTAATCAGATCGCGACCTTTGACTTCTGTGGTAATTTCTTCTTCCAGAGGTGCAGCCGAACCAATGGAACACTTGATGTCTTCTGCGGTTTTTTCGCCGATTAAAAGATTGTGGTTCTTTTTAAAATGTTGGATAATGGCCTGTGTCATCTCATCACCGGCAATGCGAATGGAAGTATGCGTAACAATACCGCTTAACGAGATGACCGCAATTTCAGAAGTACCACCGCCGATGTCTACGATCATGTTGCCCACCGGTTCATCGATGTCCAGCCCAACACCAATGGCCGAGGCCATGGCTTCCGCAACCAGATCCACCTGGCGGGCACCGGCCCGTTCGGCAGCGTCACGAACGGCGCGTTTTTCAACCTCTGTAATGCCGGAAGGCACACAGACCAAAATCTTGCCTAACATCATGCGGTTGACGTTGGCTTTTTTGATGAATTCACGAATCATGATTTCATTGGCTTCAAAGTCTGCAATAACGCCATCCTTTAGCGGGCGAATAGTCACAATGTCCTGATGGGTACGACCCAGCATTTGACGCGCTTCGTTACCAACGGCAACCACATGATCGCTGTTCTCTTCAAGCGCAATTACCGAAGGTTCGTTGACAACAATGCCTTTGCCTTTTACGTAAATCAGGGTATTGGCTGTCCCAAGGTCTATTCCAATGTCTGTAGAAAAAAAGTCAAAAAGTGAAAATCCCATGTTGAAGCTCCCTGCTTCTAATGTTTTTAAGTACTAATTTCTTAAAAAGCTTAAAGTTACTAAAATAGATGAAAATAAGCAAACGAATAAAGTTTCGTTTTTGAAGATCTTCCAAAATTGAGGTTCAAAATCCTGCAAGCACTTCATCCAGGCCTGACCAGATTGAATGTCCCTTGTGTAAGATCCTCATCAACAGGCCCCGGATTCAACAAGGGGAAAGAGAAATTTCCAAAGAAAATTTGGGCCTCAACCCCAAAATCGATTCACTGAAATTTTTGGCTAAAGCCATTTTTGGGGGATGAACCTTCCTGTACCACCATCTAAAGATGGTGGCTATTAAACGCCATGAACATCATTTTTACACAATAAGTTAGCAAATGCTTTAAAAAGAATTCCTACTTTTGCTAAGCCAGCATGTCGACTAATTTCAAAAAATGGCAAGTTCGCGATTCACTTTAATGATTAGTTTCAAAATTTTGGGAGATAGTCGGAATAAAATTCCGTTTTTACGATATTATTAATTCAAAAAAAATATTTTACATTTTTACGAAAGTTGATAAAAATCAATGCAATAACAAGAATTTTTGTATATTATTTTAAAAAAAATGAAGATCGGATATTAATTTTCCTACGTCTCTTTTCATTCTGAATTGGCTGGTTGTTAGCTGTTTGTCTTATTGCTGTAAAATGTCATTGTTTATAGATAGCTAATTTATAAGTCGATCAAATGAAAGGGTAGAAAGATGCACCGTTTAGGAAAAACCTTTCTTTTTGTTTGTCTTATTCTTTCCCATTTTTTTACTCAAAAGGTTATAGGCCAGGACGTTTTAGGGCAATGGAAGGAATATTTAACAAACGACCTGGGCAGCGGGGACTATATGTATGCTTGTGAAGGAAATTGTGCTATTGTAACGAAAAAATACGCCCAGGCTATTTTGCTTTTTGATGTAAACAAAGCAGAGTGGCTCAGAATCGATTTAAATCAGACAAAGGCAATTCACCGGATTGAAGCGGAGGATAACCTTGTTTTTGTTTATGGGGAAAAATTTATTTTTGCCTACAGCTCTGAACTGGGGGTCTTTGATTCAACCAGCATCGAAGGTGAAGTTCTTAGGGAAAGTTCAACAAGTATCTTCCGGAGCTATGGCAGCAGTAATAAGCTGGCTTTTTTTGTCAGTGATCAAAAATTTTATG
>CAYNLJ010000027.1:0-208 GCA_964398005.1 uncultured Caldithrix sp.
TTAGTATTTCAGGGAGATCATCATTCAAAATTACAAGAGTTTTATTCAGGCGACCTAACGTATCCTTTAATCGCAAGACTACAGGAATTAAAAGATAAACCAGTACGGTTAATGACAACAGAAAGATTACAAATGCGACTTCCCACACTCCGGTCATAAACGAGCTCCTTTTAATGAATTCGATTGAGATGAAAAAATGCTTCGATGT
>CAYNLJ010000027.1:218-12668 GCA_964398005.1 uncultured Caldithrix sp.
GTTTAAAGCATTACATGCGCTCCTTGATTTATAGTGGAACGCATGTAATACGAAAAAGCACTAAATTGGTTATTTGTCAGATTTTGATTTACGAGCTTTCTTTTCCTGTTTTTCGGCTTTTTCGCTTTCGCCGCCTTTTAACTCTTCTTCAAAATCCCGCTCTTCCCTGGCGATTTCTTCCTCTCCCTGAAAGGCTGCCTTGCCTTTTTCCAGGGTTTCTGAAACCTTGTCACGCAAAGAATCCAGTTCTTCTTTTAACTTGCTTAACTCAACCTTGGCCTTGTCGTAAAGTTCTTCAGATTCGTCTTTCAAAGAATCTCGCACATCGCGACCAGGTTTGGGAGCAAATAAAATACCGACGGCTGCTCCAATTAAACCGCCGACCAAAAAACCTTTTACAAAGCCACCATTATCAGCCATAACACCCTCCTATTTAAATTTTTCTCTTCAAAATACTGAAATAAACACTTGTTTTCAATATATTCGTTCTATTTTAATAAAAATAAAGGCATAAAGTTCATTATTTTTAGAAACAATAAATCAACTTTTGTTACACAACTTTTATTTAATCCGATGACAGGGAACTATCTTTTGTAAAAATAGTTTTGCTAAAAATAAATAAAGCAACTATTTTGTTACTCCGGTTGTTCATCATAATTTAAAAAAGATTTGACTAAGTTAATTTATTTTATTAAAATGCAAAGATAAATTCATTTAAAGGAGAGATGAATGGCCATCAAAACAGTTGATTTACGGAAACTTAAAACTGTTTCACCAAACATTTACGAAGCCTGCTTGTTAATAGCAGCACGCGCTCGTCAGATTAACAGTAAACGTATTGAAGAGCGTAAGGAAAAAGAGATGGCAGACAACATCCGCGATTACTTTGACGAAAATGATCTTTATGATCATGAACTCATCAAGGAGCTCAAATTCGAGCGGGAAATCAATCCCACCGTCATTGCCCAGGAAGAGTTTTTTGAGGGCAAAATTAAAGCCATCTATCCTAAAGACAATACAGAAATCAAATAAAGCCCTGCCCGTCAGGGCTTTATTTTTTTAAGGCCATGAAAACCATCCTCTTCAAAAATGCAAGAATCTTTTCCCCTTTTAATGCATCGTCTTTTTCATGGATCCTTGCACAAAACGGACATATTATTGCCCTTGGGCAGCAGACCGAAAACATCCCCAAATTAAAAATTGATCAACAAATTGATTTAGACCAAAAGTATGTGTTACCTGCATTCGGTGATGCACATCTGCACACTTTATGGGCAGCCCGCTTATTTCTGGAGATTGATTTGAGCCCGGCCCAAAGCCTGCAACAGGCTATAGATCTCTTAAAAAACGCTAAACCTAAATTTAAAGCCGAACAATGGGTCATTGGACGTGGATTCAATAAAAATTTGTGGCCTGACGGGCAACCCGACCGCCAAATTCTGGATCGTCTCTTTCCACGAAACCCGGTTTACCTGGAATCTCAAGACTGCCATTCGGCCTGGGTAAACACGGCCGCCATTAAACAGGCAAAGCTTTCAGATTCAACAATGAATCCACCTGGCGGCAGATTTGAACGCAATGCAAAAGGAGAATTCAGTGGTCTCGTTTTTGATAAGGCCATGGAAATTTTTAAAAAGGTTTTACCCCCTCCCGACGAAGAGCAATTGCTAACAGCACTTGATCAGTTTGTAAATCAACTTCTTAAAAATGGTATAACACACATTCACACCATGGAAGGTGCGAAGGCTTTTGAATTGTGGCAAAAATATGTTCTGCGTTTTGGCCATAAAATGCGGGTGGTTTTCTATTTCCCTGCAGAAGAAATGGAACATTTGATTCGGGTCGGCATTCATTCCGGATTTGGTGACGAATGGCTAAAAATAGGTGGTGTTAAAATTTTTACCGATGGTTCTTTGGGATCACAAACCGCTGCGTTGCGACAACCCTATGAACATCAGCCTAATAACACAGGACTATTAATGTTTAAGCAACCAGAACTTTTTGAATTAGTAAACAGAGCCCATCAACACCATCTGGCTGTGGCCATTCACGCTATTGGTGACAAAGCGGTTGAAATTGCCATGCAAGTTTTAAAACAAACCGAAGACTTGAGGAAGCAGAATCAACTGGTTAGCCGCCTGGAACATGCTCAGTTAGTACCGCCCGATCTACAACCGCTGTTCAAGCAATATGGGCTGGTAGCCTCCATGCAACCCATTCATATCGCTGATGATGTAAAAACGGCTGAAAAATTCTGGGGTCGTCGCAGTCAATTTGCTTACCCCATGCGTTCTTTACTTTCCCAGGGTACACCTCTGGCCTTTGGCAGTGATGCTCCCGTAGCAGAAGCCAATCCCCTGAAGGGCATATTTTCAGCTGTCTGGCGAAAATTTAAATTTGATCTACAGGAGCCAAGCTGGATTCCGGAAGAAGCCATTACGGTTTCTCAGGCATTCAGTGCTTTTACCAGGGGCGTTGCACAGGCAGCGATGTATAATAATCTTTTAGGAGAACTTTCTCCTGGTAAGTTAGCCGATTTTATTGTTTTGGACCAAAATCCGTTCGAAGCCAGACCTGAAAGCTTTAAAAAAATAAAAATTAATATGACAGTACTTAATGGCGAAAAAATGTTTAACTTGTCTTAAAAGGCATCATAACCAAGAATAAATTGACAGTTTAGGGACAATTGTTTATTTTATTTTCAGTTTGATTGAACAATTCGAGGAGCTAACAATGAAGATTAAAGAAAAAATTATTGACCACATCGCCGTATTAACACTTTCCGGGAAAATGATGGGCGGTCCTGAAACAACAGCCCTCCATGATCACATTAAAGAATTAATGCGTGACGGAATCAAAAAAGTGGTCATTGATCTCGGCGGGGTGAAATGGATCAACAGTTCCGGCATGGGTGTGTTGATGGCCTGTATGACGACCCTGACGAATGAAGGTGGTAAACTGGTGTTAGCCCGCGTATCTGAAAAAGTAAACAGTCTTTTAATGATTACCCAGCTTATTAAAGTCTTTGATACTTACGAAACGGTGGACCGCGCAGTCGCCACTTTAAAAGAGTAATTTCGAAGAGGCCCTGAGGCCTCTTTTCTATTTTTGCCCTGCTATTGCTATTTTCCTCACTTTTGCTTTATATTTACAAATAAGAATATAAGATTTTCGGGCCGGGAGTGGTTTTAATTCTTATGGACTAATAATAACAACGAATATTTCCAGAATGATAGTTTTAATCTAATTAGAGGAAATAAATGTGCCAAAAGAAGTAAATGTTTTAAAAGAACGGGTTCGGCATCTGGAAAAAGAGCTGCGCCACAAACAATTGATCATTTCATCTATTCATCAAATTGGCAAAGCCCTAAGTTCCGAACTGAGAATCGACAAATTACTCCCGCTGATTATGGATGAAGTGACGCGCATTATTGATGCCGAGCGCAGCACTTTTTATGTGGTGGACCATGAACGGGGTGAAATCTGGTCTAAAATAGCACAAAAAGCGGAAATCAGCGAAATTCGTCTGAAAATTGGTGTAGGTATTGCCGGCCACGTAGCCAAAACCGGTGAAACGGTAAATATTCAGGATGCCTATTCAGACCCCAGATTTGACCCTTCTACCGACCAGAAAACCGGCTACCGGACAAGAAGCGTGTTGTGCATGCCCATTTTTGAACCCGTCAGCAGTAGCCAAAAAGCAAAACCCAAAATATTGGCAGTAATCCAGGCTTTAAATAAAAAAACCGGTGTCTTTACCCGGGAAGATGAAGAATTGATGGCCAGCCTTGGGGCTCAATTAGCCATCACCCTGGTTAACTCCAAGCTTTACCTTTCTTTAGAAAAGAGAGTTCTTGAACTAAACTTGCTTTATTCTATTGAACAGGAAGCCTCTTCCACTGAAAAGGATGAAGTTCTTTACCAGCGATTAGTTCAGAAATTAGTGGAGACTTTTAATGTAGAGGCGGGTTTGATTGCCTTCTTTGACAATCAGAACAAAACTTTTGGACCTTACTACACTTCAAACATCCCACAATCGGATCTTGATAAACTGGATCTTGCGGATGATCTGGGTATCGAAGGCCATGTTTTGAACCATAAGGAGATTTACTTCACCAATTATGCGCCACATGACCCCCTGTACTTACAAAATCAGCCCAGCGGCCTGAAAATGAAAATCAACCAGTTAATTTGCGCCCCTTTAATCATTAACAATCAACCGGTTGGAATCATTCAACTTTACAACAAAATTAATAAAAATGACATCTTCTTGAAGGATGATGTTAAAATTCTGACTTCTGCCAGCCGGCAAATTTCACGTGTAATTGAGGCACGTCGCCTGCGTGAAGAAAAAATCAAAGCCGAACGTCTGGCCACTATTGGCAATATGTTAAGCACCATTGTTCATGACCTGCGCACCCCTATGAACAATATTTACGGCTTTGTGGATTTGATGCGGGAAGAGGAAGACCCTGAATTGCGCAATGAATATGCCGATATCGTAAACCAACAAATTCACACCCTGAATAATATGGCTCACGATGTGCTCGACTTTGCCAAAGGCAAAACCAGCATCCTGCCGGTCAAATATCCGGTTAATAAGTTGCTCGACAACTTCCGTAAACTGTTTGAAAATGAGATCAAAAATCGCGGTTATCAGTTTGAAGTTGAATGCAAGGCTTCCAGCATGTTGTACGTTGATCCGGACAAAATTATGCGTGTTTTTATGAATATCATGAAAAATGCTCTGGAAGCCATGGACAAAGGTGGCACCTTTTCCATTAAAGCCTATGACCAGGGCGATGAAGTAGAGTTTCAGCTTTCAGACACCGGTAAAGGTATTCCGCCGGAAATCAAAAACAGACTATTTGAATCCTTTGTCACCAGCGGCAAAAAGGATGGTACCGGTTTAGGGCTGGCGATTGTAAAAAATCTGGTTGATCAACACAAGGGTCGAATTGAAGTTGACTCTACACCCGGCAAAGGTACAACCTTTAAACTTTATTTTAAGAAATTATAATCATGGGACGTCTTGCAGTTGTTTATCATGAAATTTTTCAGAAACATTTTCCAGGCGCTGGCCATCCGGAACGACCGGAGCGTCTGCAGGCAATTTTGGATTTTTTGGAAGAGAAAAATTTTTTAAGCCGGGTCGATCTATTTCAACCTAAGGCCATTGAACCCGAAGCTTTGCATCTGGTACACAGTACAACCTACGTTGAACATATTTTGAGTTTGGATGGGCAGAACGAGGTAATTTTGGATGGTGGCGATACGGTCTTAAGTACGCATTCGGTGCAGGCGGCACTTCATGCGGTTGGCGCCGGAGCCAAAGCCCTGCAGCTGATGTTTGAAGAAAATTATGACAAGGTATTTGCTGCCGTTCGACCACCGGGACATCACGCGGAACCTGAGCGGGCTATGGGTTTTTGTGTCTTCAACAATGTTGCCATTACGGCACGCCTGGCTCAAAAGGAAAAGTACGCTCAAAAAGTGCTGATTGTCGATTGGGATGTGCATCATGGAAATGGCACGCAACACGCTTTTTACAAAGATCCTACTGTTTTTTACTTTAGTATTCATCAGTTTCCGCTTTTTCCCATGAGCGGTCTGGCCAGCGAAAGCGGCCAGGGAGCGGGTCAGGGCTTTACCTTAAATGTGCCACTCTCTTATGGCCAGGGGGACCAGCAATATGTGGAAGTTTTTGAGCAATCCCTTTTAACCATTGAACGATCTTTCAAACCCGATTTGGTACTGATCTCTGCAGGCTTTGATGCTCATCTTCACGATCCGATTGGTGGCATGCGAGTAACTTCTGATGGATTTTACAAACTAACCGAAATAGTCGCTCAATTTGCCAATCGACATTGCAATGGCCGCATCATCTCCTTTTTGGAAGGCGGCTACCATTTACAGGCCCTGGCCGAAAGCACCTATCAGCATCTTTTGTGTTTGTTAAAACATTAAACAGGTGAAAGATGGATCGGAAATACATTTTTCTTCTACTGTTATTAATCGGTCTGTCGAGTTGTGTTCAGGAAAAAGCTATGAAAAGAGATGAAGAATATTACAGCAAATTGCGCAAACAAATGGTTGAACACCAGATTATTGCCAGGGGTGTGAAGGATGCCAAAGTTATTCGGGCCATGGAAAAAGTGCCCCGTCACAAATTTGTTCCGGAAGCCGAAGAGCCCTACGCCTACCTGGATGAACCCCGTCCCATCGGCCATGGACAAACCATCAGTCAGCCGTACATTGTGGCCTTTATGACCGA
Source organism: uncultured Caldithrix sp. (assembly GCA_964398005.1). Classification (GTDB taxonomy): domain Bacteria; phylum Calditrichota; class Calditrichia; order Calditrichales; family Calditrichaceae; genus Caldithrix. Next base: position 6,493 of record CAYNLJ010000027.1, read on the forward strand.
ACAATTGCACCTAAAACCGACCGATCGGGTGCTGGAAATCGGTACCGGCTCAGGTTACCAGGCAGCGGTGTTAGCTGAAATCGTCGATTCTGTTTACACCATTGAAATTGTACCGGAACTGGCCAGAAGAGCAAAGAAAAGATTAGAAGAACTTGGCTACCATAATGTAGAAGTAAAGCAGGGTGACGGCTACAATGGCTGGCCAGAAAAGGCCCCATTCGACGCCATTATTGTAACCGCTGCCCCCCCAAACATTCCTCCACCTTTACTGGAACAATTAAAGGTCGGCGGCGTTATGGTTCTACCTGTGGGAGAATATGTTCAGGAACTGGTAGTGGTTCGCAAATCCAGTGAAGGCATTGCCATGCAAAATGTACTGCCGGTTCGCTTTGTCCCCATGACGGGAAAAGTGCAGCGAAATAAAAATTAAAATTGGATCGTCTAAAGTAACTTTTGAGGACAAGAGCCAAGTGAGAGACTTACTGAATCAATCGCGAGAAGTCATTAACGGAAGACTTAATCTGGAACTGTTTAGCCGATTGTACGGAGTGCCTGTCTTTCGGCAAAAAAAAGACCTGATTTCTTTTGATGAGTTGGAGGAGATTCAGGATGAACTGTTAAAACGCGGTATCTTTTCGAACATTGAAACTTCGCCTCATTACTACTATCTAAAGATATTAAAACCACACAGTACCCAGCGCAAACCTAAATACTGGTTGCACCTGCTGTTGTTTCTGATGACTGTTGTGACAACAACATTGACGGGCGCCATGTTAAGGGGCCACGATCCTTTTGCCTCATGGGCTGATTTTTCAACCGGTTTCAGTTACTCTTTCGCCCTTTTGGCCATCCTTTTTTCGCATGAAATGGGGCATTATCTGGCCTCACGCTATTACGGAATTGACGTCACATTGCCTTATTTTATTCCGCTGTTTTTACCGGCTTTCCATCCGGGTACGCTGGGCGCTTTCATTAAGATGCGTTCCCCGATGCCTCATAAAAAGGCATTATTTGATGTTGGGGTTGCCGGGCCACTGGCTGGTTTTGTTGTAAGCCTGATTTTCCTGATCATCGGTTTTAGCCGTCTGCCAGACACCCCGGGGATTTACGCCTATATTGAACAAATTCATCCATTGGACAATCAACACGGAATTAATCTCATCTTAGGCAATACTTTACTTTACGATTGGCTTGGTTCATTTTTTGGCGCCAATCGGTTGCCTATGAATGAAATGTACCACTTTCCTTTTATTTTTGCCGCCTGGTTTGGATTGCTGGTTACGGCCATTAATCTGATGCCCATTGGGCAATTAGATGGAGGGCATATCACCTATGCCATGTTTGGTGATCGGGCAAGGTACATTGCTTTAAGTGCCTTTGCTCTGCTGATTGTTTTAAATGTTTATTTGATTTCTAATTTCAACTCTTACATCTGGGTTTTGTGGTCGGTGTTAATTCTGGTATTCATCCGTTTCCGCCATCCACCTACGCTAAACGATTATATTTCGCTTGATAAGAAACGCAAAGTTCTGGGCTGGATCAGTTATCTGATTTTTATTCTTTGTTTTTCTCCAATGCCCTTTTATGTAGGGAATATGTAAGGAAATAATTGCATGATTTATTTTTTAGGATTCATTGGTTTAATTTTTTTAGTCTGGTTGTTATTGCTTTATGTGCGCAAGTCGCAATGGGACACGATTCACCGAAACTTATTAGATCTGGAAGATCATTTTGAAGGTAAGGTAATTCGCCGGGGATTCGCCGCCCGCCCATTTTTTCATGGACAGGTTGAAGGACACCCCTTTACCTTAAATCTCAGTTCGGAACGTATTGATAATGAACGCATCAATTATGTGGATATCAGTTGGGATTTACCAGTCAGTGAAACACTTACCATTGCTGAATTTAGCTGGTTAAAGAAGCGAAGAGACAAAGATGATGCACAATTAAAACTGCTGAAATCGGATCAGGGCAAGGAATTTGCCTTAATGCACAAAAATAAAAACAGATTGGAACAACTGGTAACATCTCCGGTAATTCAACAGTTTGTCAGCCAGTTCGAAAATTTATGCTATGTCTTTTTAGGGAAAACAGGTTTAATCTGCGAATTTAGTGCAGAAAATTTAGCCAGTGCTACAGAATTTAATAGTCTGAAATCGAAACTGGAACTACTTAAAATGTTGGGAAAGGAATTTAAAAAATGAACTTTACAGATATTCCGGAAAATTTTAAAAGCGGATATGTTGCCATTATTGGCCTGCCCAATGCCGGAAAATCCACTTTATTAAATGCTCTGCTGAACATCAAACTGTCCATTATTTCAGCCAAGCCACAGACCACACGCCGAAAAATTCTTGGTATTTTGAATAAAGCGGAATATCAGGTAGTTTTCATCGATACTCCGGGTATCCTGAAACCCAAATACAAATTACATACAAGGATGATGGAACAGGTGCATGCTGCCATGGAAGACGCAGACCTTCTGGTATTGATTGTTGACGTAACCAACAGCAAACACCCCATTGAAATCGATTTGCCAGCCATGAATCCTAAGAACAAACCGGTGTTGCTGTTGTTGAACAAGGTCGATTTAATCAACAAGCAGGAACTCTTGCCCTTAATCGATCTTTACAAAGACTTCTACCCTTTTCAGGAAATCATCCCCATTTCCGCTTTAAACCGGGATGGGGTGGATAAAGTAGAAGAGGAAATTGTACAGCGCTTACCCAACCATCCGCCTTTTTACCCGCCCGATATTTTGAGTGATCAGCCGGAACGTTTTTTTGTAGCCGAAATCATTCGGGAAAAAATTTTTGAGCGTTTTTTCCAGGAAGTGCCCTATTCTACCGAAGTAGTGGTAGAAGAATTCAAGGAACGTCCTGCAGGCAAAGATTACATCTACGCTATCATCTACGTGGAACGGCCAACCCAGAAAGGAATCATTATTGGCAAAAAAGGTGAAGCCTTAAAAAGAATAGGAGAAGCGGCCCGTAAGGAAATCGAAGAATTTTTAGGCAGAAAAGTCTTTCTGGAACTGCGCGTGAAGGTTAATGAAAACTGGCGCTACGATGAACGGAAGCTTAAACGCTTGGGCTATTAGCAATCTACTGCAGCAGACAAGAGAAATTTTAAATTTTGAGTTTTAAATGTTGAATGGGATTAAGATTAAAATTTTTAAAGTTTAAGCGTATCGTTTCCTTAAAGAATACACCAATTTGGAATTAATTTTTACACGATCTGATATTTTTTCATTTTTGAAATTAAGGTGCTTCGATTCATTCTAAGCATTTTAGCAGTTTGCACTTTATTGAATTTGTTTTGTTCCAATGCTTTGGTAATCAGATTTTTTTCGAAATCTTCCACCAATTGATTGAAGCCACGGGAAAAGTCAAACTGTTCCATGCTAATCTCGCCGACATAGTTGCGCACACTTTCCGGCAAATCTTTAATCGTAATCACATTTTTCTTATTAAGCACAATAATCCGTTCGATTAAATTTTCCAATTCACGAATATTGCCCGGGTAATCGTACCTTTCCAAAACTTCCATGGCCTCAGGTTCAATTTCAGTAATTTTTTTACCATAAATTTTATTGAATTTTTCAATAAAGTGATAGGTCAAGTATTTAATATCTTCACGGCGCTCACGCAGCGGCGGCACATAAACCGGAATCACATTTAAACGGTAATAAAGATCCTGTCGGAAACTACCTTCTTCCATAGCTTTCTTTAAATCTTTATTGGTAGCGGCAATAATGCGTACATCCACTTTAATCGTTTCGGTTCCGCCAACCCGTTCAAACTCGCCTTCCTGCAGCACACGCAGCAATTTCAGCTGCATGTTCAAAGAGATGTCACCAATTTCATCCAGAAAGAGAGTACCGCCATTGGCCATTTCAAAGCGTCCGATTTTATCGCGGATGGCTCCTGTAAAGGCACCGCGAACGTGGCCAAACAATTCGCTTTCTAATAAACTTTCGGCTAATACACCGCAATTCACTTTAACAAACGGCCGTTTAGCCCGCGGACTGTTGTAGTGAATGGCATTGGCAATTAACTCTTTACCTACACCACTTTCGCCCTGAATTAAAACGGTGGTATTGGTAGCCGCCACATCCTTTACCAGTTCAAACAGCTGACGAATTTTCTCCGTTTTACCAACCATGTTGGTAAAATCGTAAGTCTGCTTTAATTTGCTGAGCAGATATTCATTTTCTTTGATTAATGAGTTCAGTTGGGTAATGCGTTCAACTTTGGAAAGAATTTCATTAATGCGAATTGGTTTTAAAATGTAATCCTTGGCACCCATTTTCATGGCATCAACTGCCGTTTCAATCGTACCATGAGCGGTAACCATGATTACCGGGATGTGGGGATAATCTTTGGTCAAAACGCGCAACAGTTCCATGCCATCCATTTCCGGCATGCGAATATCGGTTAAAATAACATCCGGTTCCTGTTGCTTAACGATGTTCAGAGCCTCCAATCCATTGAGGGCTGTAATTGGGGTGTATCCCTTTTTTTCGAATACTTCCCTCATTAAATCCAGAGCGTCCTGCTCATCATCCACTATGAGTATTCTGGCTTTCATTAGCCCCCCGTTAGTTTAAAGGAAACACTAAGGTTAATATAAGGCTTGAATCAACCTCTTTCAAATGATGTTTAACCTGATATTCATCCAGCAAATATTGAATCAGGGTTGTTTCAAGCGCAAATTTTTTCTTTTCGGTCTGATTTAGCTCCAAACACGACTTTAATAATATCTGATCCGGCGCATGGGTCATATCTTTAATTTTAAAATGAAGGCTCAATGGTTGCCCCTTTTTAATTTCATCATTAGAAATAGTAATAGTGGCCTTAATTCCCACTAATTTTAAGATCAGATCGATCAAGGTCGTAAACAGCAATTCAATCTGAGCCGCCTGCCCAAACACAGGAGGAATGGAGTCCAATTTCAGGATGATCTGACTACCCTGGCTTTGCAGAGTATTTTGTAAAATAGGTTGCAGTAGTAAGTTTTTAAAAACATCATTAAGAAAAACCCGCTGCGGAACAAGGTCACGTTTCAACGAAGTAAAGGTGGTCAGTTTACTGATTACCTCATTGATCCTGGAGAGCTGCCTTTCAATGAGTTCTAAATTGTGGAGTTCTTCCTGGTCAAAATCATGATTGGTTTGCAGCAATTGTAATCGACCCCAAATTACATTAAGCGGATTCAACAAATCATTGGCCAATGATTCGGAAAAAGCTTTCAGCAATGTCTCGGAAGAAGAATAATGTACCGATAAGCCCAGTTCGGCTTGTTTACTACCTTGAATGATGAAATAGATTTCGTCGTTCTTTACGGTACGAATGATAACCGGTAAGCTAAATTCCTGAAAATGTTTATCAGCCATGGAAAGTTCAATGTTTACCTTTTCTCCCGCCTGTTCATTCCAGCGCATGGCCAAAAATTGCCAAACCTTTTCTCCTTCTTTGAGAAAATCAAAAAACTTAAACTCTTCAAGTTCGTCAAGCTGTACTTTTAATACCTCCCGGGCATATTGATTTAAAAAGACAATGTCCCCGGAAAAATGCACAATAGCCACAAAACCGGCACTCTCATCCAACGCTTTTTTAATAAGATCGAAATAAGTAAGATTGGAAACGGTAAGTTCACTAAAACTTTCATAAATGGCACTTAATAACGAAGGTAAACGTCTTTCCAATTGTTCCTTAGGTACGAGATTGAATTTACGAAATACTGTCCAGGGTTCGGCGGTCGCTAAATTTTCAGTAATTACAATATAGTGGATTTCGGGAAAAGAACTTTGCAGCTGTTTTAGTGTTTGAGCACTTACAAACTGCGCTGTTTGATCCACAACCACCAGATGGTAGACATCTTTGAGCAATGTGGTCAGAATTTCATTTTCCTGTCGAATCTCCTGAATGTGATGTTCAACAGAACCCAAGACTCCCTTTAGAAGATGTAATAAATTCTGATCATCACTGAATAATAAGACCTTAAAAGGTTTGCTCACCATCTAAATTTTTCACCTTTTTTATATAATTTATGGCATTTTTAAGACGCTTCAAAACCTTTTTCGTTCCCAGCACGTACACCAATTCAAAAATACCCGGGCTGGCAGTACGGCCGGTTAAGGCCAGCCGTAAGGGGTGGATCAATTTGCCGGCCGA
>CAYNLJ010000028.1:0-12400 GCA_964398005.1 uncultured Caldithrix sp.
GATGATCAATGGCTTATCCTTTCAGGCTTTTAAAGTGAATTCCTTCTCTGATGAAGTCATTAAATCATTAAAACCAATAAGGAAACCTCGGATTGCAATCTATCAGCCCTGGACGGCGAGTATGGATGAAGGCTGGACGCGTTACGTACTGGATGAATTTGAATTTCAGTACGCGGTTTTTCATAACGATGATATTAAGGCAGGAAATTTATTGCAGGCCATCGATATCCTGATTTTGCCTTCGATTTCTGAAAATGCAATTTTGAAAGGCAATGCGCCTAATACGACATTCCCACAGTATGTTGGTGGCCTGGAAGAATCAGGTGTACGTGCAATTCAGAATTTTGTCTCCCAGGGAGGTAAGTTGCTTGCCATCGATCGTTCATCGAACTTTGTTATTAATCAGCTAAAGCTGCCAGTAAAAAATGTTCTAAAAAAAGTAAAGCGCGAGGAGTTCTACTGTCCAGGGTCAATTCTTAGAGTGATTACGGACGATCAACATCCTTTGGCTTTTGGCTTAAACAAATGGAATCCAGCTTATTTTACCAATTCCCAGGCATTCCAGATTGATGATTCGCTCTTTAACGCGCAAGAAAAATTAAATGTTAAAATTGGTAAAATCGATATTGTCAGCTTTTATGCCCCGACTTCTTTATTGATGAGTGGCTGGTTATTGGGAGAATCCAAGATATCTGGAAAACCTGCCATTTTGGAAATCCATTATGACCAGGGAATCATTGATCTGTTTGGTTTTCGCATCCAGCACAGGGCTCAACCTCGAGTCACTTTTCCATTTTTGTTCAATGCAATCTTAAGGTAATCGGAGGACAAATATTGTGCGTCTGAGTTTGTGGCAAAAAATTTTCATCGGGTTAATTTTAGGTGTAATATCCGGCATCCTGTTAAAAGACAAAGCTACCTGGATAGAACCTCTTGGCACTTTATTCATCAGATCCATAAAAATGCTAATCGTCCCCCTTGTGTTTTCTTCATTGGTTGTGGGTACTCTAAGCATAAAAGATCCCAAAAAAATGGGACGCGTTGGTTTAAAAACTTTGATTGTCTATTTACTGACTACAGCAATAGCAATAACAATTGGTCTGCTTGTTGGAAGTATTATTAATCCCGGTGCAGGAGTGTCGATTACTGCAAGCGAGTCGATCAAGGCGACAAATAGTCCTGATTTAATTCAAACATTTATTGAAATGGTACCTGTTAATCCTTTTAAAGCATTGGTCTCTGATAATATATTACAGATTATCGTGTTTAGTATTCTTTTTGGTTTCGCGATCAATTCCATCGGTAAAAAAGGTGAACCTTTAGCCCATTTCTTTGATTCTCTGGCTGAAACGATGTACAAATTGACTGCTATTGTTATGGAGTTTGCTCCTTATGGTGTATTTGCTCTGATGGCTGTTGTAGCCGGTAAATATGGTTTGAGTATTCTGCTGCCTTTGTTTAAAATGGTTGGAGGAGTCTATTTAGCCGTCATAATTCATATGATAATCACCTACGCTTCCTTTTTGCTATTTTCCGCCAGATTAAACCCCGTTCCGTTTTTTAAAGGAATCTTAGATGCTCAAATTGTTGCCTTTTCTACCACCAGCAGTTCAGCCACATTACCGGTAACGCTTACCTGTACTCAAAAAAATCTTGGTGTCTCAAAGGGAATATCGAGTTTTGTGTTGCCTTTGGGGGCCACTATCAATATGGATGGTACTGCTATTTACCAGGGCGTTTGTGCATTGTTTGTGGCACAGGTCTTTAATGTTGATCTGACGTTCGCGAACTATGTGACTATTATTTTAACTGCCACTCTTGCTTCAATAGGAACAGCAGGTGTTCCGGGAGCGGGATTGATCATGTTGTCCATGGTGTTAAGTTCGGTGGGCTTACCCGTGGAAGGAATTGCTATTGTTGCAGGTGTTGACCGCATTCTTGATATGGCCAGGACAGCAGTTAATGTGACTGGCGATGCTATGGTCTCCGTCTTGATTGCCAAAAGCGAGAATGAATTGAATACAGATCAATATAATAAGAGCCCGCAACTTTAAATACTCGCTCAGATAAAATCATCTTCTTGTTCATTCCTTAACTAATTTTACATTTTTGTGATGATTTCTTAAATTAACAAATTATTTTTAATTAAAAGGATCTTTACAGGGGAGGTTTGCCATGGATGTTTTAATCATGGTGCTGGTTTCCTTTTTTGGCTATATTTTAATGTACCATCTGTATGGTAAATATCTTGCCCGGGCGATTTTTAAATTATCTAAAGATGCGGTTGTGCCTTCCCGGGAATTTGAAGATGGCATTGATTACGTCCCGACCAAAAAAGAGATCATTTTTGGCCATCATTTCACCTCCATCGCCGGAACCGGGCCTATTGTTGGTCCGGCCATCGCCATAATCTGGGGCTGGGTGCCGGCTTTAATCTGGGTGTTTTTGGGCTCTATCATCATGGGTGCCGTCCATGATTTTGGCTCATTGGTTATTTCTTTACGAAACAAAGGCAAATCAATCTCTGAATTTACTGCGCGCTATATAAACAGCCGAACCCGCTTTTTCTTCTTCCTGATCGTCTTCTTAGCTCTTTGGATTGTGATTGCCATTTTTGGCCTGGTCATCGCCATAATTTTCAATATTTTCCCCTCGGCGGTGCTACCGGTCTGGTTACAAATCCCAATTGCCATGGGACTGGGTTACATTATTTACAAAAAGAACGGCAATGTCATCCTTTGGTCGGTAATTGCGGTTATTGCGCTCTACGCGACCATGGTATTGGGCAGCTATTTCCCCTTACAGATGCCGGCCCTATTCGGCATTCCTCCTACCGGCGTCTGGACCATTATTTTGCTGCTTTACGCCTTTTGGGCATCTGTTTTACCTGTGACTACCTTGTTGCAACCTCGTGATTTCATCAATGCTTACCAATTATTGATTGCCATGTTCTTAATGACGGCAGGCATCATTGCTGCTGGTTTTAGTGGGCGTCTGGAACTGGTAGCGCCGGCTTTGCAAATGCATCCGGCGGAAGCGCCTTCGATGTGGCCCTTCTTATTTATTACTATCGCCTGCGGAGCTATTAGTGGCTTCCATTCACTGGTTGCTTCCGGAACTTCTTCCAAACAGGTTAAAAGCGAACCGGATGCGTTGTTTGTCGGTTATGGTTCCATGCTAACCGAAGGTGCTTTAGCTACGTTGGTTATTGCCGCTGTGGCAGGGGGGATTGGATTAGGGTACAAAACGGCTGAAGGCAGTACCCTGTTCGGCATTCAGGCCTGGAGTACTCATTACGCTTCGTGGACAGCAGCCGCCGGATTAGGGTCCAAAATTGCCGCCTTTGTGACCGGTGCAGCTAACTTTTTAACCAGTTTGGGCATTCCGCAGCAAATCGCCATCGTCATCATGGGCGTTTTTGTGGCCTCTTTTGCAGGTACCACCCTGGACACGGCGACCCGTATTCAGCGCTATATCATTAGTGAGTTAGCGATGGATTTAAAAATGCCCGCGCTCAGTAAACGCTATCCGGCTACGGCTTTTGCTGTGGTTACCGCCGGTTTGTTAGCCTTTGCATCGGGGGCGGATGGAAAAGGAGCCCTAACTTTATGGCCCATGTTTGGCGCAGTGAATCAAACACTTTCGGCTCTGGCTTTAATCATTGTCACGCTCTATTTACGTAATAAGGGTGGCTTAAAGTGGCTGGTTTCCGGGTTACCGGCGCTCTTTATGGCGGTAATGACTCTTTGGGCCAGCCTCTTGAATCAGGCGGATTTTGTTTCTACAAAAAATCTATTACTTTTAACGGTCAATGGAGTTATTATTTTATTAGTCCTGTGGATTTCGATCGAAGGTTTGGTTAAATTCTTCACGACAGATAAAAAGGAAGTTGAACTGCAGTTAGAATAAAGGTGATAAGTAATTCTTGAAAAAGTGGTTGAAAAAAAAGTACCAAACCTGGGATGAATTTTTTCGTTCCAAAGCGACGAACCACCTGGAGTGGGAAGTAGCTGAACTGGAAAATATTTTTACTTTGGTGACCACCGGATTTTTAATCGGGCTGCCTTCACCGCCCATTTCCATCGCTTTGGAATTACTGCCGGACATGGAATCCAACCTCATTTTAATGCTACAGCGCATTGAAACAGCGCATGGACCGCTTTCACAACTATTTTCTTCCTTAGATGTGGGATAGGCATGGAGTGTTATTTCGTTCTGGGTAAAGGTGGAGTAGGTAAATCAACTATTTCTGTTCTGAAGGCTTTGGCCTGGGCAAAAAAAGGAAAAAATGTAAGTCTTATTTCACTGGATCAGGCTCACAACTTGTCTGACATAATTGGTTCAGACAGGAAATTACTTCCAAAAGATTTAAACATTTTTGAACCGGATATTGAACAATTCATAAAACAGTACTTAAATTCCAGTGAACAATTACTACAAAAAAATTACCGCTATTTAACGGCCTTAAACCTGGAACATCATTTTAAAATATTAAAACAGGCTCCCGGACTGGAAGAATATGGATTGTTATTGGCTTTTCAACATTTTTGGAAAAACAGAACCAACCCGTCTGAGGTTCTCATTTTTGACATGCCTCCCACAGCCATCGCTCTCAAATTTTTTAGTTTGCCCTTTGTCTCTCTGGTGTGGTTAGAACAATTGTTAAAGCTGAGGAACGAGATTCTTCAAAAAAAAGAAATCATTTCCAAAGTTAAATTTGGTAAAGTGGAAGTTGAAACCGACGCCATTAAAAAAAATCTTGAACAACAATTGGCAAGTTATCGCAAAATAGTACAACTTTTAAGAGATTGCCAAATTGTTTTGGTGGCTAATCCTGATTCGGTCTCATTAGCTGAGAGTAAAAGAATTAAAGAACGCTTATCAGATTTGAACATTGAAATAAGTGAATTTTATCTAAATAAAAGTGAAAAACAAACACCAAACAGCGTGCGTGACTATGAACGATTTGCCGCCAGAGTGAAGCTAATTCCTAAGGCAGCAATCGATTTAGTTGGTACACAACAACTGATTAAATTTTTGGAAGATCATGAAACTGACCTGATTTAATCATCTTTACATTAAAAGTTTTAAGCTTTTGATCGGATGAACGATTATTGCAGAATACGTTTTAATCATAAGCAGGGGCTGTTCGAATGAAAAAAGTAATTATTGCAATACTCCTCTTGTTTAATCCTTTTGCCGTTTGGGCCAATCATGTTGATGTAAGAAATTACAATGTTCAGGAAGGTCTGATTCAATCTCAGGTTTTCGATATTGTTCAGGATCAGGATGGTTTTCTCTGGTTTGCCACAGCCGGAGGCATTTCACGCTTTGATGGCCATGAGTTTTTAAACTTTACCCGCCGTCAGGGATTGCCGGAAAATTATACCACAGCGGCTTTGATTGATCAACACGGTAATTTATGGTTCGCTCATCTGAAGGGAAAACTAAGTAAAATAAATCCTCAAACTTTTGCAATAGAGTCCTTTCAAATCCAAATGCACAATAAACCACAAAACAATTTCCAGATTTACAAACTATTTCAGGATAGTACAGGACGTATCTGGATAATTACAGTTGGAAGGGGACTTTTCTATTTTCAAAACGGGCAGTTTTACAATTTGTCGGAAAATGATGGTTTATTAAGTTCCTACATTTATGATTTGATGCAATACAACGATTCTACGCTCTGGGTTGCCACGCCCCGGGGATTGTCAACGATTAATTTGGCAGACTCTTCGTTGGGCAAGATAGATTCATTGGCGATTTTTGACCTTAAATCGCCCTACATTATTGATATGGAAAAGGATACTGAGGGCAATGTCTGGTTTAGTATTTTGAATAAAGGGCTTTATTGTTTAACGAAAGAAGGCAAGGAAAAAAAGATAACCCAAAAAGACGGTCTGTTAGAAAATAATATCTGGAATATTTCCATAACTGAGGATCAGATTTTATGGCTAAGCTATAACCTGAAAGGTCTGTCATGCATTGATCTTAAAAATTCGACACCTGAAAAGTACAAAATAGAACACTTTACCCCTGACGATAAACTAACTTCCGGTGATATTTTTAAGATTTTTATTGACCGTGAAAAAAATGTCTGGTTGGGTTTGAATGGCAAAGGAGTAGATCAGTTAAGAGAATCATTAATGCAGCTTTATCGGTTTGCAGTAAAAAATGCTCCTGAAAATATTGTTTGGTCAATTTGGGGACAAGGGGAAAACTTCTGGTTCGGACTGGAAAATGGTATTGCTCATTTGAATTTGAAAACTTCTCAAAAACAAATATTTAAAACTGTCGGCAAAAAAAGCTTACAAAGTGTGATGCAGATTTTACCGGACCGGCAGGGTAACGTTTGGTTCGTTTCTTATGGATCCGGTATTTTTAAATATGACTTAAAACTAGGTCGATTGTCAGAATTCAAAATTCCTGACACCATTGATGAACATTTTGCCTTTTGTATGGCACAAGACAATAATGAAAAACTTTGGTTTGGTTTCGAAGATTATGGCCTTCTGATTTACGACCCCAAAGCCAAAAAATTCGAACACCTGACCCGGGAGAAAAACCACTCTCTCAGCGACAGCATCGCAGTCATTTTTAATGCCAACGATGGCAATATTTGGATTGGTACCTTTGACGCCGGTTTAATCCGGTATGATGGAAAGGAATTTAAAAAATATGCACCAGATTCAGGTTTCCCGATTCATGGAGTAAATGCAATTGCAAAGGGACCCGACGGAAGATTATGGCTAATTTCGACCAACGATGAATTACTTGCATTTGATGGACAAAGTGTGGAAGTAATGACAAATCAGCTGGGATTATCCCAAAATTCTTTGTACTCAATGCAATTCTGGAAAAATCAGCTTTGGATTGGAACCAACAGAGGTTTGTTGTGCATCGATTTGAAAAATGGAAACCGCTATGATATCGGATGGAATAGTGGCTTTGCTGTTTTTGAAGCCAATGAAAAAGCGGCTTTTCTGGCATCAGATAGTTCGCTTTGGTTCGGTACCATCGATGGCGCGGTCAGAATTAATCCCAGGGTTTTACAAAATTATCAATTAAAACCGGTCGTAAAACTGGGAGATGTTCAGTTATTTTCACAACCATTTAAATGGCCAAAAAATAACAAATTATCGAATGTGCAAAATCATTTGACCTTTAACTTTACAGGTTTGTTTTTTAAAGTTCCTGAATGGTTAAAGTTTCAGTACCGATTAAAAGGATTTGAAGCCAGATGGTCATTGCCGACTACAACACGTTCGGCACAGTATTCCTATATCCCCCCTGGTGCCTATACTTTCCAGGTGCGTGCTTCTATCGATGGAGTTAACTGGACCGAACCAAAAGAGTTGAGTTTTGTTATCACACCGCCATTTTATAAAACCTGGTGGTTTATGCTGTTTAGCAGTGTATTGATCCTTTCCATAATTTTGGGTACCATCTATTACCGGGATAAGAAGAGTAAGCAGATACAGTTATATCTGGAACAAAAGGTTAATGAACGCACCAATGAATTGCAGCAAGAAAAAGATCATGTGGAAGCCATAAACAAGGCATTACGCGAAAGTGAGGCAAAATTTCGCACTTTAACGGAGATCTCGCCTTCAGCTATTTTTATCTATCAGGATTTTAAATTTGTTTATGTGAATCCAGCGACAGAAAAAATAACCGGTTATTCAAAAGAAGAATTGATCCATAAACCAATTCTTGAAGTGATCCATCCGGATTTCCAATCTCTGGTTGCCGAAAGGGCAAAGAAGCGAATGGAAGGGGAAATCGTCCCGGATCGATATGAATTTAAAATTATTCGAAAGAATGGTGAAGAACGATGGGTCGATTTCTCTGCCCGGGCCATCCAGTATCTTGACCGTGAAGCGGGCCTGGGAACCGTTTTTGATATTACCGAACGCAAGTTAGCGGAAGAAGCATTAATGGAGGAGAAAGAAAGGTTGGCGGCTACTATGTCCGCCATCGCGGATGGAGTAATTGCCACAGACCGGGAACAGAGAATCATTTTGTGTAATAAACGCGCCCTTCAGATAATTGGTTTACCCGAAATAAATGAAAGTAATTATTTTGGTAAAAGGGTTTCTGATCTGATTAATTTAGCAAATGAAGACACTGATGAATTACTACCTAATCCTGTTGAAGAATTAATCCAATCACAAGGTTCACATCAAATTGAAGGTACCGGGTACCTTCTGGTGAGGGATAAAAAAATACTGGTTGAATATTCTGCTGCTCCCATTTTCGATAAAGATAGCAAGATTATGGGGGTCGTTGTTGCTTTCCGTGACATCTCCGAAAAACGCCGAATGGAAAAGGAACTTTTGAAGAACCAAAAGCTGGAATCGATTGGCGTGTTAGCTGGGGGAATTGCGCATGATTTTAACAACTTTTTGACTGCCATTATGGGCAATTTGTCCTTGATGCGCATGCGCATTAAAGAAGATGATAAAAGATTGATCAATCGCATTAAAAGTGCTGAAAAGGCAGCAGAAAAAGCGCAGGAATTGACGCAGCAGCTTTTGACTTTCTCTAAAGGCGGAGTACCCATTAAAAAAACAACCGATATTTATGAACTGGTTAAAGACTCTGTCGAATTTGTATTAAGTGGTTCAAATGTTGATTATGTGCTGGAATCTGAGTCAGGATTGTGGAATGCAGTAGTAGATCCGGGCCAGATTAACCAGGTAGTGCAAAATTTAGTTATCAATGCCAATCAGGCCATGCCCAATGGCGGCACTATATATATTAAACTGGAAAATCTGGAGATTAAAAAAGATAGCAAATTGCCTTTGAATGAAGGTAAATATATTAAATTGAAGGTTAAAGATCAGGGAGTAGGAATTCCACCAAAATACCTGGCAAAAATATTCGATCCGTTCTTTTCCACCAAACAATCGGGCAGTGGGTTGGGATTGGCCACTTCTTTTTCAATTATTAAGAAACACAATGGTCATATAGAAGTCCAATCCAAAGTCGGACAGGGGACCGAATTTACGATTTATTTACCAGCAACTACGGAAGTCCTGAAAACCATACAACAGGATTTTAAATTAAAAAAATTTAAAAATGGTAATTCGAAACCGGTTGTGTTGGTGATGGACGATGAAGAGATGGTCCGGGATCTGGCGGCAAATTTGTTTGATCAGTTGGGCTTTGTTGTACTTCAGGCTAAAGATGGCCAGGAAGCGTTGAATTTGTATGAGGCGTTTTTAAATGATTCCAGAAAAATTGATTTGGTAGTCATGGATTTAACCATTCCCGGAGGTATGGGTGGCAAAGAGGCGATTGAAAAGCTGCTCCTGCTGGATCAGGATGCAAATGTTATTGTGTCCAGTGGTTATTCAAACGATCCGGTCATGGCAGAATATGATAAATATGGATTTAAAGCCTGCCTGAAGAAACCTTTTAAGTTAGAAGAACTGGTCACGGTTTTGAAGGAGGTAATGGAAACAGAAGTTGTTCAATGAACAAACATGATGAAGGGACTAAAGATCTTTTAGTGTTGGGTTAGCAGCGGCCTGCACTGCCAATTCATCGCATCGCTCGTTGTCTGTGATGCCGTTGTGCCCTTTGATCCAAATGAACTGGACTTTATGCTTTTTCATTAATTCTACCAATCTCTTCCACAAATCTACGTTTTTCACGGGTTCGTTTTTTCCCCGTTTCCAATTTCGTTTAATCCAGCTTTGCAACCAGCCTTTATTGATGGCATCTACAATGTAACGGGAATCAGAATAAACAGTGACTTCACAGGGCTCTTTTAAGGCTTCCAGTCCTTTAATGATGGCCATCAGTTCCATGCGATTATTGGTAGTGAGGGTATAACCTGCGGAGAGTTCTTTTATGTGTTTACCATAGCGGAGAATGGTACCATAACCACCAGGACCAGGATTTCCCGAACAAGCACCATCTGTGTAAATTTCAACTTTCTTCATGTCTTCACTTTCTTTTTAGAAGGTCACGCCAACGACGAGGAACCATGTTTGAATATTGTGGGTAAATGTTACGAACATCAGAAACAGAAATCAATGCATGGGGATCAAATTCCCGGGCAATGGCCAAAACTTTTTTGACCTTTTTACGAGGTACTATCAAATATAAAAAGTCGAGTCTTTCTTTTTCACTTGTAGCAAAAAGATGAGTTACTTTAAAACCTTCTTCGCGCAATAACATACTCAGGGTTTTAAAATTTTCTTCGGTTATAATTTGAACCGCCTGGTTTCCCAGCGCCAGTTTTCCTTCCAGAGAAATACCTATCACATTGCCCAGCCCAAATCCCAGGCCATAAGCAAGATAGGAACTGATATTGCTTAAATTTTTCATAACTTGCCCGATTGCAACCAACCAGATGATGACTTCAAAAAAGCCAAGAATTCCGGCTAATAGTCGGTTTCCCCGGCCAATCATAATGATGCGGATCGTGCCAATACTCACGTCCGTAATTCTTGCCAGACAAATAAGCAGTGGAGTAAATAAATAAGTCCACATTTCCATATCTTTTTATTTAAACGAATCAGTTCAGTCCTGTCGAAATTACACAAAATTAGAATTTATTCCAATATGAGTTGCAATAAAATCAGCTTTTTTAGAAGAAGATATAGGGTGATTTTGTGTTGTAAATACTTAACAAATTGAAAAAGTTAGTGTTTCACTCTCAAATCTTAGATTGGCGTTAAATTGAGTCTACCAGCTGGAACTAAAATGTTACAAAATATTTTTTCGTTTTCGAAAAAAATTAACCTGAGAATTGTGTCTAATATCATTCCAAAATTATTAAAAATAGATAGCTTTTCTAAATTTTGTTTTAAATTTAAAGATAGGAGAGAATCTATGTCGCGAGTTTTTTTTCTTTTCATTTTTTCTTTTGTGTTATCTTTAAATGTTCTTTTTGCCGATTCTTTTGTCGGATTTAAGAAGGGTGTTATTGCAGTTAAATTGAATCAAAGAGCCTTTGTTCAAGTCGAATACAAAAAGTTCAGAAGTGGACAAATGGGTATTCCGACGATCGATCAATTGAATGCAAAGTTTAAGGTACAAATCGTTAAAGATTTCTTTAAAATGAAAGAAAGTTTTGTTAACGAACGAAATCGGGAATTAAAACAATGGTTTTTATTCTATTTTGAACAAGATCTGGATGTGGAACAAATAAGTAAAGAATATAATGCCTTAGCTGAGGTTTTAGTGGCTGAACCTATTCCCATCCACACGGTTTACCGAATCCCCGATGATCCCCGTGTGTCTGATCAATGGCATATCAATCAAACCAATGATGCGGATATTGATGCCTTTGAAGCGTGGGATTTAGCTACCGGAGATTCGACGATTATCGTTACAGTAATGGACACGGGAGTAGAATGGTGGCATCCTGATCTGGCCGGCGCTCTGGCCAATCAAACGGATCGCTATTCAATCCATGGAAATATCTGGATTAATCAGGCCGAACTTGCCAATGCAGATAGCTCGGTTGACGAAGATGGTAATGGTTATGCCGATGATTGGGTAGGTTGGGATTTTGTAACCGGTAATCCAAATCTGCTCAATTTGGGTGATGACTATGATGTGGCGGATAATGATCCCTCAGATCATGAGGGACATGGGACTCATTGTGCCGGGAATGTAGGTGCCATCAATAATAACGGATTAGGTGTGTGTTCGGCTGCAGGCGGCTGGGGCGAAGACAGCAACGGGAAAGGCAATGGTATTAAAATTATGCCCTTACGAATTGGCTGGAGCGATTTCCCCTCCGGAAGAGTTTCCATGGAATTTGCGGCTCAGGCTTTTATTTATGCGGCTCAAAACGGGGCCAGGATTGCATCCTGCAGCTGGGGCTCCTCACAAACCACTGCTCTGGAAGAAGCCGTCAATACCTTTTTGTACGGTTCTGCAAATCCGGCACCTACCGATCCCCAGCTTCGATTGATCTTTGTTGCGGCCGGCAATGATGGTAATGAATCTCAAGCCTATTTGAACAGTCGGGAAGATTGTATTTCTGTTGCAGCAACCAATTCAGGTGATGGTGCTCCCAGTTGGACCAATTACGGTACCTGGGTGGATATTGCCGCGCCGGGTGCAAATATATTGAGTACTTACACCAATGGAGGGTATGTTTCGCTCGACGGTACTTCGATGGCGACGCCGATCGCTGCCAGTGTTGCTGCCCTGATCTGGTCAGCCAAGCCATCTTTAACTGCACCGCAAGTCAGAGATTATCTTTTCCAGGGCGCAGAAAATATTGATGCTAATCTGGATAATAATCATATCGGGAAAATGGGGGCCGGAAGGGTCAGTGCCTGGGGGTCTTTAAGTCTAATCGCTGGCAATTCACGACCGGTGGCCGTGGCAGATTCTTCTTACTTAAATGAAGATGATTCCGTAAAAATTG
>CAYNLJ010000029.1:0-12346 GCA_964398005.1 uncultured Caldithrix sp.
CGATTCGGAGAAGAAAAAAGTAAAAAATTACAATCACTACAAAAACAGATCTTTAAGCTTGTCGGCAAATCCTTTGACCTTAACTCCCCTGCAGAATTAAAGAAAGCCATTGAACCCGTTTTATTGTCTGAACCTGAGAAAAAAAGACAGGACGAGAGAGAGGCGACCATAAAGACCATTCTGGCCATTCTGGAAAAACCACTACTCCCCCAATTACGATGGAATAAACAAGCCGGCGATCCATTACAGAAGTTTGAAAAATTTAATGAACTTTTGTCTTTGCTGGTGGAATACCGCAGACTGGAAGCTTCGGAACCGAGATTAGCCGACCACAAAACATTTAATCGGTTACTTAAAGGAGAAATCTCCATTCCAGTTAAAAAAGCACAATTCAGATTAAAAGCCAGAGAAGAAAGGAAACAATCAAAAAAAGGCTGAATCTCTAAATTTTAAATTGATTAAAATGTTCTAACCTTGGAGGGGCCATGCCAAATACCCATGGATTTGAAGTTGTTGCCGAAGTAACAGAAGGAGTGTTACTCAAAATCCTGCAGGAAGCATGGAAATCCGGCGGTGACAGCAGTGATGAAGGTGTCATCCCGGAATACATACCCATCCCCAACGGTCTTGCTTTTGGTCCTTACCAGATTAAGGAAGGCTTTGTTCAAATTCCGCAGGAACAACTCGCTTTATCAATGAATCCAACAATCAACGGCGTGGATGTAAAACTCGGCACCATCATTCATATAGAAATCGACAATCCCCCCATTGATTCAGCCAAATTTTTTGATCTGACCGCAGATATAACCATCAAAACACCAATTGACACGATAGACAGTACAAAGAATGTCGGTGTTATTCTTTCCGATTTACCGGACGATGCCATTATTTCCTCCATCACCAGTGGGGATCCCATTGCACCCATTACCAATGCAGCCATCGAAGAATATGTGCATAACCTGTATCAGGAAAATGGGACCACCTTTCCACACACATTTGATGAAATTCCTGTAAATTTCTTCCCGTTTTCAATGAAATTATTCGTTGAATTATTTGATGATCCCAGTGATCCGGCTAAATCAATTACCGTAAACCGACCCGCTAGCGACAAAATTGAAATAAGAATTCCGGCACACTTGCGTTTTTATGAGATTACCGGAACTTTTGCCGGCGTTTCCTTAAATACTCCCATGGGCATTTTGGCAACAATTGTGCTGACCGCTGATTATGAAGAATTAAGCGATCGGGTTATTGCCCACCTAAGCACCGCTACGGTTGATCTGGTTGACATCGAACCGGCAGAGGGAGACGAAGGTTCCAATTACACTCATAATAAAACTATCGCTAATTATGGAGGATACGATTTAGAGGCAAACATCATTAACGGTTTTAAAAGCGGACTCAGTGATCAATTACGCACCATGTTTTCACCTGATCCTGAGGTGTTTGTTCCTACCCTCCAACAAATCGAAGACTTTATTTCGCTGCAGGTGAGGAATGAACTGCAAAGCCGAAAACAAATTATGGTTTGGCAACCCGAAGCCCCCGATGGTTCCGATATTACCATTAATGATGTGACGCCGAAAGCTTTAAGCGATGCCATGGCTATTGGCATCAATGCCGGAGCGGGAGCCAATGCGGATGCCTTAAGCAATTTTATTCCGGCTGACCGGGACTTTGCAACCGCACTCTCAGAAGCCAAGGTGAGAGAAGCCATCGATAAAGCCATAGATGAAGAATATCCGGATGGCTTTCCGCATCGTTTTGAGGATGTGAATGGACATGATGCCGATTTAAATTCGCTGGACATTTCACTGCAAACCGGTGCCATCCATATGGAAGGTGAAGTAACGGTTATTGATGCTATTCTGGGCAGTATTGACGTGGATGCTGATTTTTCTGCCAATGCAGGACTTGAATGGCAGGATGGCTCCGAAGGCGGACAGATTATTGAGCCCTTTATGATCGGGGAACCGGATGTTGACCTTTCCCTTTTAGCCTGGATCATAAGTTTTTTAATCGGGTTTATTACCTTTGGCCTGGTTGGCGGAATTATTGCCATTGTGGTGGTTGCCATCGCTGAGGGTATTGCCGAGAGAATCGGTGGGGGGATTATTCGTGACGAAGTGACGGATCAATTAAAAGGTATTGAAGCCTGGCCGCAAACACTGGATAAAATCGGTACCATAGAAGCACGTTTTTTAAATCCAATCGGGATTGACCCCGATGGTATTCTGGTTTCCGGCAGTCTGCTAGTCACCAGTAGCTATGCTTTGACTTCTGTTGATTTTGCCAATTCACACGGGCCTTATCATGGTTTTGGAGGAAGCCCGATTAAATTTAAGGGGAATCCTGCCAAACCTCACTCCTTACCTTTTTGGGACTTTGAAGATGGCCACAGCGCAGAACTCAATATTGCCTCCCATGTTTACGGCCAAAGCGGCCTTTACATTGCCAAACATCGAATAAAGGTTACAGAAGAAGGTGGGGCTACTACCTGGCATTTTACCAAAGTTGAGGTCAAAAATGTGCCTCCCAAAGTGACAGTAGGAGCAGATATTTTTGTCAATGAGGGTCAGGAATTTGAGATCATCGGTCATTTTACCGATCCCGAATGGCTGGAAAAGCATACAGCGCGTATTGATTTTGGTGACAATACTAAGCCGGTACAAGCCACTGTAACAGAATCCAATAATCCACCGGAAGCGAAGGGTGAGGTACGGGCTAAACACGCCTATTGTGACAATGGCGTCTACACAGTAACACTTACCGTTGAAGACCAGGATGGAGGAATTGGAACCGACACACTTACAGTACGCGTGAATAATGTTGACCCACAAGTTTCCCTTCCTGAAAAGTTGTGTGTTCTGAAGGGCCAGGCTGTAAGGCTTGAAGCGGCCTTTAGCGATGATGGCTGGTGTGATAAGCACACAGCCCAATGGGATTTTGGCGATGGCCATCAAAAAAATGCTACCATTAAAGAGGTCAATGCCCCGCCGCAGGCTAAAGGCACAGCCGAAGCTTCCCATGTTTACCAGTGTGCGGGTAAATTTCTTTCCTCAATAAAAGTTTACGACGATGACGGTGGACTGGGACAGGCTTCCATGATGGTTCATGTAAATGAATTGTTGAATCCCTTCATGGAAAATGGCTTTAGACTGTTTCGTTTGGGTAATCTCGCTGAGGGCCAGGCAGCTAATGAATGGCAACCGTTTGTTTCGGAAATTGAGACCCTGGATGCAAAAGCCGGAAAAGTACCCAAGAGAGCACATTTTTCAGCATCTGAATTTGTCTGTCGGGATGGCCAACGTTCACAACACATTGAAATTGAGGGGAATGTTCAGGCAGGCATTTTGCAAACCATCTGCACAAACTTTGGCTGGGATTATGAATTTTCAGCTTTCTACCATTTACCCGACTCTTCTTCCGGTAAAGCCCGAATCGGTATCGATCCTTACGGTGGTATTGATGCTGATTCCTCAGATGTTGTCTGGATTGAAGCGGATGCTTCTTCCGTCTGGCAGAACATTTCTGTCAGGGCTACGGCCAAAGCAGAACAAATTACTTTATTTCTGGGTCTTGCCAACCGCAGCAGCAGACCAGGCTTTATTTACTGGGACAGGGCAAGCCTTTTCTTTATCCAGCCCTTTTGTCCCGAAAAGGTATGTAAACCAACCTGTGTCGATTTTAATGAATTAGAATCAAACAGGGTGTTTGATCATCCTTTTAAGCACCACCAGTTAACCATTTCTCCTCTCGGAAAACAAGTACGAACTTCCCTGTTGGGAGAACCAACCGACCAGGTGAAATTAGCCTTCCCTACCGAAGGTGTCCGATTCGATTTTCCACAGGCTGTTGATGAAGTAAAATTAACAGTGAACAACTATGCCGGACGACTTATTAAAGTTCGGATTTTTAGTGAGAATCGACTCATCAGAGAAATTGATGAAATGATTTACAATGAAGTAAAAACACTTTCAATTAAAGAAAAACAGATCACGGCTATTGAAATTAGCGGGGGAAAGAATGAAGCTGCTGTTGTTGAACTTTGCCTTTGCCTGCCGGAAGAAGAAGACTCCTGTGAAGAAACCTGCGTAAACTTTGATCAACTTAAACCTAATGTTACTTTCTCCAGGCCTTTTGAACATAAGCAATTGAAATTCAGCCCGCTTGGTAAGCAAATCCACACGGGTACCCTGGGAGATCCGCAAGGTAAAACCAAACTAATTTTTCCCAAAGAGGGCTTACGTGTTGATTTTCCACAGGCCGTGGATGAAGTAACATTAATCGTTAACAACTATTTTGGACGTACCATTACTTTTTCCATTTTTTCAGGTGACCAACAAATAAAGGAAATTACAGAAGTCATTTACAATCAGGTAAAGACCATTGTCTTTAAAGAGAAACAAATGACTGCCGTGGAAATTAAGGGTGGAGATAACGAAGCATCGCTGGTTGAAATCTGTCTCTGCCTTCCCAAATCTGGAAATTAATTATGTCAGAATCAAATAAAACAGGAGGGTACTATGCCTCAAACCAATAAAGAAAGTCAGGTAAAAATTATTGCCTGGCCGGAAGAAGCCGCCAAACTAAAGCACGAATTCGACTTTGAAAAACCTTGTCCGGTAGAAGTGTCGTTTGGCGAGACACCCATTAACGTCATGGTTCAGACCGAACCCGGCAAACCTTTGGATGTGAACATGGACATGAACGTCAGTGCCAGGAAACCATTTCCAGTTTGCATTTCTCTTTGCGAACCGATCTGCGCCAAAAGCGATTACAACATCGGAGTCACTATTTTTGATCGCTTTGTGGCAGGTATTTCCATCCGTGGTGAAACCAAAATTATGAACTGTAAAGATGAAACACCAACAAAACCTGTTTGTGTTGACTTCACCAAACAGAAGGAAAATGTGGAATTCACCTCACCTATGTTTTATGAAGACCTGAAGTTTACGCCTTTGGGCAGTCAAATCCACACCTCGACCATCGGTGACCCGGCGGGTGTTGTTAAGCTTGCTTTCCCCAGAGAAGGTGTACGTATTGATTTCCCCGGCAAAGTCGGTGATGTTCGCTTAACGGTCAACAATTACGCTGGTCGCACCCTTGATTTTTTTGTGTATTCTAATGGCAGTTTAGTAGATCAATTTACCGAAGTCGTGGAAAACGAAGTAAAGCAGATAAACATTTCCCCATCAGGCATTACGGCCATTGAAATAAAAGGTGGCGATAACGAAGCATCGATTATTGAAATCTGCTATTTGCTGTTGCGCTAACCCGAGGAGAAGTGAATGGCAAATATTGAGGAGAAAAATGTAAAAATTGTCAGTTGGCCGCTTCAAAGTGCAATCATGGAACATGCTTTTACTTTGGAAGAACCCTGCCCGGTTAATGTGACATTCGGTGAAAAGCCGGTTAAGGCGAATATCAGCACGCAGGATCAACAGGAACTGGCAGTAAACATGAACATGAATGTCTCGGCCGATGAGCCTGTTCCTTTTTGTATTAAGCTCTGCCAGCCCATTTGCGTTCAAAGCACTTACACGATCAGGATTGTGCTTTTTGACCAACCAGTAGCCACTATTACCATCAGAGGATTAACCAAATTATTCAATAGTCAAGAGGAGATTTGAATATGAACGAAAATCAGAAATCACAAACCAATAAAAATAGAAGTAAACAGAGTAAATCCGAAAGTTCACAGCAAAAAAAACAGAATGACAACGGTTCCGGCTTTTCTTTTAATGCCGATTTCCTACAGGACCAGATAGATGTGGTGAAAGGATTAGCGGGCAAAACTTCTGAAGTCGTTCAGAAAGCCGCTTCGATTTTAGAAGAAGAAATTTCAGCCGGAATCGTTGCCGCAAAAAAGGCCGAAGAAAAATTCCTGAGTGTCAGCGAGTTGCGCTCTGAAGATTCGAATGAAGTGATTCAAAGATTTCGCAAAGATGCCCATGAAGTAATCGATATCGTGTTAGACCTGGTAAATGCGGCGGCCAAATCCATGGGAAAAATTACGGATCAAATTATTTCGATTGGAGGACAGCCGGGAGAAAAACAATCAAAATCTTCTGCCAGCGCCGCGGTTCCCACCTTTACCCTGCCCAAGGTTTTGAAACCCGGTGAATCCATTGAAGTGCCCATGATGCTTCAGAACACCAGTGACAAGAGTACGAAACAGTTCGAACTCTTCAGCACTGATCTGGTTAATGGTGAAGGCGATCGGATTTTAGCACGCAATATCACTTTTACGCCTTCTTCTCTGGAAATTAAACCACAAAAAACTGAAAAAGTAACCGTTAAACTAAAACTTCCAAAAACCACCAAACCAGGTACCTACACCGGATTAATCCGGGCTAAAAAGCTTGATCAGTTGCAGGCCGTAGTCACGGTTAATGTGGAATAGAAGGCAGCCGACCTTGTCAGAATGGACAACTGGTTGGACTATTAAGTTAAAAGTACATTCTGCTGATCAAGGCGACCAATTGATAATGAATAGAAAGAATCCAAAAATCTTAGGAATTGACCAGTGCAGAAAAAGCAGTTAATCAAATCGGTGGAAACCTTTTTAGATCACTACAAATCCATTACTATTTCCGCACTGTTAGCCGGTATCCCTCAGAAGGAACCACATCAATATCTCTATGATCTGGTGCCGTCTTATCCCAATCGCGCCGGCAAAGGATTGCGTCCGGGACTTTGTATTGCCACCTGTCGGGCTTTTGGTGGAAATTTGAAAAGTGCCCTGCCTTCGGCGGTAGCCATCGAACTCTTCCACAATGCCTTTCTGGTCCACGACGATATTGCTGATCAAAGCGAATATCGCCGTGGGCAGCCCACACTGCACAAGGAACATGGCATTCCCATTGCACTCAATGTGGGTGACGCCATGAACGTTTTGAGCATTAAACCATTAATGCAAAATCTTGCTTATTTGGGACCCAATTTAACCTGGCTGGTATTTTCGGAAATTGAACACATGGTGCGTCAGTCGGTCGAGGGTCAGGCCCTTGAACTGGGATGGGTGAGAGACAATATCTGTGATTTGCAAGAAGATGACTATTTAAGAATGACCTTAAAAAAGACCTGCTGGTACACCTGCATTCATCCCTGTAGAATCGGAGCGATTATTGGTACCGGAGGCGAAATCAATGCTGATCGCTTTAACCGGTTTGGTTATTACATGGGGACCGCCTTCCAGATTCAGGATGATATCTTGAATCTGATTGGCAGCAAAAAGAAATATGGAAAAGAAATCGGAGGAGATATCTGGGAAGGAAAACGCACTTTAATGCTTATTCACTTGTTCAATAACTGTACAGAAGAAGAGAAAGCTTATTTAAGTAACTTCCTTTCCCAAAAGAGAGAAGATCGATCAGAAAAAGATGTAAAAACCATCTATCGGCTGATGGCCAAATACGGCAGCATCGAGTACGCCAAATCGAGCGCCCGGCAACTGGCAGGCGCTGCCCTGCGTGAATTTTTTGTAGCCTACCGGGATGCCTACCAGACCCCGGAAACAGAATTCATTCAAAACATCATTCTTTACATGATCGAACGCGATCTTTAAAAAAAATTTAATTAAAAAGATTTTTACCTGCCTGTACCACAAATTCTGACACCTCATTCAGTAGTTCAACGCCCCATTTTGCGGTGCCAATTGGGTTTTGCCAGGTCTGAGCAGCAAATTGAACACCCAACTTAACAGGACTAAGGCTCAGCTGCGCCAGGTGCTGTGGTCCCTTAAAAGTGCTCACCACTGTTTCAACCCCTAAACTCATGGCCGCCTGTTCAATGGTGTTCAAAATGAACTTTGGATTGACTACCTTGCTGGCAGGAAGCAGACCTGCCAATACTCCCCCGGCCAGTTGAGCGTATTCATCATCCAGACGGGCACGAGCTACAATGATTTGCAAGGATCTTAACCAGACTTGATTTAACGATCGATTTCGAATTAAATGGACAATTAAATCGGCCAGAGCCATATCATAGCGCAATTCTTTTTCAACTTTTTTAACATATGATTGAAGGGCGCTTTCACTGAAGTCACCGCTGTTAAAATTCTCCGTTACATTTTCTGCAAGCCATCTGGCACTTAAAAGCGCGTATTGAATGCCCTCACCATTCAACGGATTAATCAATCCGGCGGCATCACCTATCAGTACAACCCGGTCATCAACGATTGGAGCATTTGGGTTGTAAGTGGTTAAAGGCCAGCCTACCACTTTACCTACAAGACGCGCTTTATTTAAACGTTTGTTCAAGGCCGCATCGGTTTCTATCAGTTCAAATAATAAATCACGTAGATGTTCTTCTGTTGGAGGTAAGGTTTCCAGAACCATGCCCACGCCTACATTGGCTTTGTCTTTCGCCGTTGGGAACAGCCAGCAATAGCCGGGAAAACTTTTGCTCGAAAAATACAAATCGGCCCGGTCCGCTGGTCCCTCGACCCCTTCATAATAAGCCCGCACTGCCAGAATCCGGTCTTTAGCCGGTACATCCTGACTGCGTAATTGTCGGCGAACGGCCGAATTGCTGCCATCAGCCCCAACCAGTAATTTGCTGCAAATTGTTTTAACGCCCTCTGTACTTTGCAGATGAATCCGGATCGATTGCAAATCCCTTTCAAAAGAAAGAAATTTGTGATTCTCGAGGATGGTAATACCTCTTTTTTTCGCTGTTTCTACCAACAGGTTGTCCAAAATCATTCTTGGAATGACGCGTCCGTTGTGTGGCAAATCAGGCGTATGAGGAAGTGAACGGGTGATGAGTTCCTTACCATCATAATGAACTCCGGCCCAATGTATTTTGTTTGATTCTTTGAATTCAGCAAGTTCGGTGATACCCAATTGTTTTAATTCCAGCAAAGTTACCGGACTTAAAAAATCTCCACAAACCTTGTCGCGGGGGAATTGTTTTCTGTCCACCAGTAAAACATTTTGCCCGGCTTTGTGCAATTCAATGGCACAGCGGGCACCGGCCGGGCCAGCACCAATAATCACTGCATCAAAATCGTATTCAGGTTCAAAGGTAATGTGGATCATCATTCCTCCTATCAGAGGTGAATCAAAGTATTGAATTCTTGAAGGGGTCTTTTTTAACGGTCAATTTTTTTTGACTAATTGAAATTCAAAAAGACTCCATTTTTATTTAAAACAGTAATTAACTTCAAAGTATTTCACTTACAAATTTTTTTTAAAGTACTTCATTAAAAAATTACAGACCCAATACTAAAAATGTTGAATTTTGAGTTAAAAATTTAGGGAAGTAATCTTTTCTAAACTGACATCCATCTGAACAATTATTTTGATAAATTACTCAATCCCATTCAACATTTAAAATTCAACATTCAAAATTTCTTTGTAGCTGTTCCAAGATTTGAAACAATTGATTTTTTTAATTAGTTTGATGCTTTAGACCAGAAAGTGCCCGGTAACCATCGATGAATAAATTAAAAGTACTTCTTTTAATATGTTTAATTTTTGCTCCAGCCTTCATCACTGCTCAAGGCTACTATTTTGGCCGTAATAAGGTGCAATACACCAATTTCAACTGGCAGATTATGAAAACCGAGCACTTTGACATCTATTACTACCCTGAAATGCAGGATATGGCTGAAAAGGGCGCCTATTTTGCCGAGGAGAGTTATCGTTTTCTGGAGCAAAAATTCAACTACTCTGTTGTTTATCGAATCCCGTTAATTTTTTACAGTACACACATGCATTTTCAACAGACCAATGTAACTCCCGGCTTCATTCCGGAAAACGTGGGTGGATTTTTTGAGTTCATCAAAGGCCGGGTGGTCATTCCGGGCAATGGTGATCTGAATGAATTCAGGCGTGTCATTCGGCACGAACTGGTGCATGTTTTCATGCACAGTAAAATTGCTCACGTCCTGGCCCGCTATGACAAAATCGATGGCGCTTACCCTCCTCTTTGGTTCACCGAAGGTCTGGCAGAATTCTGGTCTACCACCTGGGACGCTCAGGCTGAAATGGTGCTGCAGGATGCTGTAATCAACAATTATGTAGTTGGGCTGAGTGACATGTACCAGATCAATGGTACATTTACCATGTACAAAGTTGGTCAGGATGTGCTTCAATACATTGCTAACAAATTCGGGGAGGACAAATTATTAAGATTAATGGAAAACATCTGGAAGTTCCCCTATTTTGAGCAATGTTTTCAGGACGTGCTGGGCATGGATTACCAGGAATTTGATCACCAATATCTTTACCATCTGAAAAAACGCTACTACCCTTTGCTTAGAGATCACGATTTCAGCGACCAGGTAAGCCAAACCATCGTTCGTAAGGGCTACAATTTTAAGCCGGCCTATTTTGAATTGGAAGGGAGACCCCATGTGGCCTTTGTTGGCAATCGTACCGGTTACTCCAGTCTTTACATGCGTCCCTTAAAACCGCTTTCATTTAAGGACAAAGAAAAGGACGTAGAACTATTGGTTAAGGGTGAAGCCTCTTCAGAGTTTGAAGCATTCCATGTTTTCGATTCAAAGATCAGTGTAAACAAACAAGGCATTTTAGCCTTCAGTTCAAAAAGCGGTGAAAATGACGTACTTTACCTCTATTCCATTCCCGATCGTAAAATCATCGCCCGCCACTCTTTTCCCGGTCTGGTGGGTATTTACTCACCCAACTGGTCACCGGACGGTAAAAAAATTGTTTTCAGTGGCCTCCGTTTTGCCGGCTACAAAGATCTTTACTTATTTGAAATGGACTCCCATAAACTTGTTCAGCTGACGAATGATTTTTACAATGATGACGAACCTGCCTGGTCACCGGACGGTCGCTTTATTGCCTTTACTTCGGATCGAACGCAGTTAGGCATCGATGGTGCTTCTAACCTTTTTTTGCTTAAGATTGCCAACGGAGAAATACGTTACCTGACCTTTGGCAAACATGAAGATCGTGCACCAGCCTTTTCTCCCGATGGTAAATATCTGGCTTTTACCTCGGACATGGACGGTTCTTACAATATTTATCTGTTAAAAAATCCGATCGATGCCGCCTACAGCCAAAGTCCGGTACAGGTGTTTAAAATGACCTCCTATCTCGGTTCTACCTTTGATCCCTGCTGGACGCCGGATCACGGCCTGCTTTACGGTACCTTTGAAAAGGGGTATTTTCAGATTCGCTTTGAGCCGGACTTTTTAAAGCGTTTAAAATCGGCTCAGATGATCAGCAAGCCCATTGTAGTGACCGACACGCATCCGTGGCATTTCGATGGCATAAAGCCGGAACTGATTGCTGAACGTAAACCCTATGTGCGCAAATATGATCTTGATTTTGCTCAGACGCAGGTATCGCAGGACCCGATCTGGGGAACCACCGGCGGCGGACAGCTGGCTTTTACCGACGTTTTGGGCAACGACCAGTACTACCTGTTAATCTACAATAATGCCCGGGTGGCCAGTGAATTCTGGAAAAGCTTTAATGTGGCGATTACTCGTATTTCTCTGGAACATCGGGTAAACTGGGGAGTCAGCCTTTACCGATTTGCCGGCTACTACTTCTACCCGGCGGACGCCTATTTTTACGAAGAACGACTCGGTGCCATTGCCACTTTCAGCTACCCTTTTTCGCAGTTTTCGCGCATTTCCTTTACGCAAAATCTGGCCTATTCGGACAAAGACTGGTTTTTTAACAAACGACGTCAGGCCTATCTTTCCAGCAATTACATCTCTTTCGTCAATGACAATTCCATCTGGGCCTCCAGCGGCCCGATTGACGGACAACGTATTAACATTACTTTTGGGAACACCTACGACCTGCGTTACTCAAATGTAAACTACCTGACTGGTCTGATCGATTTACGGAAATATTTTCGATTGGGTTTGCGAAGCGCTTACGCTGTGCGCTTTCTCTCTTTATTTAACGAAGGCAGGGAGACTTTGCAGTATTATTTTGGCGGAAGCTGGGACCTTCGTCTCTACCGACGCTGGTCTCTTCATGGGAAACGCATTTTGCTCATTTCTCAGGAACTACGCTTTCCTTTGATTGATCAACTTGGAATTCGCTTCCCCATTGCCTCCATGCGATTTTCTGGCATCCGAGGGGCTTTATTTTTTGATGCAGGTAATGCCTGGAATAATAAGTTCCCCGGCTTTTTAGGCAGTTTTGGTTTTGGGGTTCGCTTTAACCTGGGCAATGTGCTGGTGCTGCGCCTGGACATGGGACGGCGCACCGACTTTAAATCGATTGGTAAAAATACCATTACACAATTTTTCTTTGGATGGGATTTTTGATGAAGTTTTTATGGGTTTTTATTTTAAACGTTGTGTTTTTGCTGCTCGTTGCCTGTCAAAGTCCTCATTTAAAGGTTAATG
>CAYNLJ010000030.1:0-12281 GCA_964398005.1 uncultured Caldithrix sp.
CGCCCTGCAGTTCTTTCAGCAGGCGTTCCACATCGCGTGAAGTGCTGGCGTAATCTTCTTTGCCCTGACGCATGGCTTCGTAATCCAGGTAAAAATCGGGTATGTTAATGACGCCGATGCGAAACTTCTGGCCGTTGTGTTCAATTTCCAGGGTGTCACTCTTGGCTGCCCGATCGGCCAGCTTAATTTTGTCACGTACCAGAGTAATGGTTACCGGGGGATCGGACAGTGATGCATCGGCCGGCAGGATTTGCAGGCGGACTTTGGTGCCCTTTTTACCACGAATCAATTGTACCACATCATCAATACGCCAGCCGACCACATCGACCATTTCCCCTTCTTCGCCCTGGCCAACGGCCACAATGCGGTCGTTGGGATGGAGCAAGCCACTCTTTGCCGCCGGACCACCGGGGATGATTTCTACCACCGTCGTGTAGTCATCTTCGGTACGCAGGGAAGCGCCGATGCCTTCCAGGGAGAGACTCATGCGGATTTTAAAATCTTCGCTGGTTTTGGGCGACATGTAATTGGTGTGCGGATCAAAGGTCGCCGTAAAAGCATTCATGTAAATCTGGAAAACATCTTCACTCTGCGTTTTACGCATCTGTTTTTCCATGTTATTGTAACGCTTTTCCAGCCGTTCCTTAATGGCCGGCCAGTCCTTGCCCGCGATTTTCAACGACAGAGCTTCATTCTTCAGGCGTTTAGACCACAAAGAGTCCAGTTCTTCCTTTGTTTTGGGCCAGGGCATGTCCTTGCGGTCAATCAAAAAAGAATCCTCGGCGCTGAAATTAAACGGGGTTTCCAGACGTTTTTTGACAAACGTGATGCGTTCGTCAAATCTATTCATAAAACGGTTAAAGATTTCAAAGGCGGCTCTCAGGTCGCCGTTGCGTAAGGCGTCGTCGAGGGAATAACGGTAGTTTTCAAATTCATCAATATCGGATTGCAGAAAGTAGAGCTTTTGCGGATCCAGGGATTCAAGGTAGAAATCAAACATCTGATTGGATAGTTCGTCGTCAATCTGCTGTTTTTTGTAATGCATTTTGGGTAAGAAGAAAGCGACCGCCTGTTCCACGCGAGGATGGATTGGTTGTGGTTCGAGTTTAGGAAGCGCGGTTTGTTCATCATTATTGGTAATGGCTGTGGCCGAAAAGGTAAAGATCAAAACAACGGTTAAAAAGACAAGCAAATTAGAAAACTTTTTCATGAAAATCCCTCAGATTGAATTAATTTATCCCTAATGTAAATATTATTGGCTTAAACAGCCAATTAAATTTCAAGTTCCGGATTTTATTACTGACCCGTCTAAGACGGGCAGGCCCGTCTGAGCCGGGCTGGTTTATGCAGATTAATTTTTAGGACACGGATTAGACGGAAAAACACGGATGCCCACGGATTTTTTTATATTTTACACTTTTTATTTAAAAATCTTCCACTGATCCATTTTTAATGATCAGCCTTAGGCGTACGGATAAACTGAATTAAACTCAACGAAACGATGCTAAGTCCGGCACCAAAAATAAAGGGGATTTTGTAATCCAGCATCCACAACAGACCGCCAATGGCCGGAATAAAGACTGCTGCAATGTGGTTGACCGTAAAGCCAAAAGCCATAGAAGGTGCAATATCCTGTGGCTCGCCAATTTTTTGAAAATAGGTACGAATGGCAATGGCAAAATTAAAAAAGATATGATCAAAGATGTAAAGCAGGGCAATGATCCAGCGGTTCTGCACAAAGGCATAGGCCAGAAAAATGAAGATCAAACTAAAATATTCCATAGAAAGCACCTTGCGCTCGCCAAAGCGAATGATGGCACGACCAATCAGCGGACTTAAAAAATAGTTGATCACATTGTTGATTACAAAGAGTACGGTTACTTCGCGAATGGAGAAATGAAATCTTTTAACTAATAAAAACACAGCAAAAGCCACAAAAATTTGTCTTCGCGCACCGGCCAGAAAGGTAAGCGCATAATAAAGCCAGTATTTCTTTTTTACGATCATCTTTTTGTGCTGAACAGGAAGTGATTTGTCTACCGGATCCTGAAGTAAAGCCCAAACAGCAATCAAGACAATCAACAGACCACCGCTCAGGTAGATGTTCTGGTAGCTTAGCAAATAGGTTAAGCCATAGATGGCCAGGCCTGCAAAAATATTTGAAGCTGCACTGATGCTGCGAATTTTGCCAAACACCCAGGGGGAAGTCTCTTTGTCAAAATATTGCAATGTTAAAGATTGGTTGGTGGTTTCGTAATAATGAAAGCCAAAGCTCATGATCATTGTGGTAACAATGAGGCCGCCAAAACTCGGTAAAAAGCCGGTCAGGGCAACCCCAAGTCCCAGAATAAGAATAGACAGGGCGGAAAGTTTGTGCTCAGCGATGATCTTCAGCAGAAATATGGCCAGCAGTGCCAAAAAACCGGGAATTTCACGCACCCCCTGAATAATGCCCACGTGGTTACCACTAAGATGAGCTACCTCTACGGCAAAATTGTTAAACAATGTACGCCAGATTTGTAAACCAGCAGTTGATGCAATGGTTAATACCATTAAGTAACGGTACATGGGATTTCGCTTAATTTGTTCCATTACCGGTAACCTATTATTTTTTGTATTTTGAATTTTCAATTTAAAAGTGATGAAATTAGTATTTTTTGTCCATAAATTGCAATTAATGTTTTACAATTCATGAAAAGGGGGGATCGTTTTGCGTAACAAGTGGCTTAAGTACTGGCGGGAGGACTCATTTCTCTCAGTTAATGGGACCATCCTGAAATATGACAAACTTGAACATGGTTTACTTGGTTTTATTGGTATGTTTGCATCGTTATGGCTTGTTTCTGTGCATTCCGTGCAAATGACCGTGTTATTGTTTGTAATCTGGAATATTGTTGGTCTTTTATGGGAATTATTCCAGTTATTTGTGCAACGACTTCCAATAGAGACCAAGGATTTAGCGGCCAATAATGTAGGTATTGTTCTGGCCGGACTATTAGGTTTTTTGATCTTCTAATTAAATGTAACTTTTTGACAAAATTTTTCGTAGTACAAACAAGAAAGTTTTATGAATAAAGTTCTAAAACACGGAGTAGTTGAATGGAACTCCCGAAGAGATTTGTCATCATCTGCATCTTGTGCCTGATCGGCCTTTCCAGTCTACTGGCTCAGGAAAGGACGAAGAAAGATTATGAAAAGATATTTTCCATGCCCGAAATTGAACGTCGGGCATCGGAAAAATATATCGATCAGACTGATAAGCCCATTAAGCATTTTAAAGAAGATCTGACCATTAACGTCAAAGACACCGTCAATTACAATATCCTGCTTAATAACGGCGATTTGCTGGTACGAGGCGTAGTCTATGGTGATGTGGTGGTTTTGTTTGGTGATATTCGAATTGAATCCAATGCTACGATTAATGGCAACGTTACCGCTATTAATGGCAGAATTCGGCAGGAACCACAGAGCGTTGTAACCGGTAACCAGATTGAAACCAACTTAAAAAATCTTTTCCCGGCACGCGAATTTGGCAAAGATTACGATGAAGATGTTTTGGATCGGTATCTGGGGCGCTACACCAAACCTTACGGAGAGGGCTACAACTCCATTACATTAAGTTCCCGAAAGGAATCTGAATTTTTATTTAGGTACAATCGGGTGCAGGGGGCATTTTTAGGTCTGTCACTACCTAAAATTATTGGCGGAAATTACCAATATCTTACCATTGGCGGTTTTGTGGGCTATGGTTTTGCTGATAAAAAATCACGTTACGAAGTAAAACTTAATCACTGGTTTTTTAATCGCGACAAATTCCGCTTTGAATTAGGTGCCGCCATCTACGACAAAATTGAAAGTAAAGATGCCTGGTTAATCTCTTCACTGGAAAACACTCTGGCGGCCTTTTTACTGAATGACGATTATCTGGATTATTATCAGCGCAAGGGTTATCAATTTCATGCCAGTCAGAATCTTTTCCGTAATTTTAAAGCAACATTTGGCTACCGAAATGACCAATACTTCAACGTGCAAAAAAACACCGACTGGGCCTTATTTAAAGACAATGATCGTTTCCCGGAAAATCCGGCCATCGATCAGGGACGCATGCGTAGCCTGTTTGGCGAACTTTACTGGGATTCACGGGATAATAAAGAGTCCCCGCATGCTGGTTGGATGGCCCGTTTAAATCTGGAAAGTTCAACAAAAAAGTTGAACAGCGATTTCTCTTTTAATCAATACATCTTTGAAGTTCGGCGTTATCAACCTTTGAGTCGCTGGGAACGGCTGGACATTCGGCTTAAGGCGGCAACTTCCGAGGGCCAACTGCCATTACAAAAAAGGTTTCATTTAGGCGGAATCAGCACCTTACGCGGTTTTAATTACCGCTCGCTAAGAGCCGAAGGTTTTGGCGGAGACCGCATGCTGTTGGCCAATGTAGAATACAATATCAATCCAAAGTTGTTTCATTTTCCGTTGTTTTTTGATGATGATTTGCACTACATTATTTTTTACGATATGGGGCATGTCTGGAACAGGGCTCAGGTTAGTGAAAAGGATGCCTGGAACGAAGGATTTAAACAGTTAAAGCTTAACGATTTTGCCAGCGATTTGGGACTTGGTCTGGCCAATCCTTCGGGGCGGTTTAGAATAAATATTGCCAAAAGGCTTGATACTTCGCACAAGGCGTGGAAAGTATCATTTAGAATTAACAAACCGTTTTAAGGGATGCAGGAATGTCAGGGAGACTTTTAATAATATTTACCTTTGCCTTGCTTTTTAACCAGAAAAGCTTTGCACAGGTAGAAACAGTCGAATTGCGTGACTTTTTTCTTGATGAAATTAGTTATGCTGGTTTTATTTTGAAACAGGAACGTTCAGTGCATATTGAAGCGGTAGGTGCTGGCGGCGATCAAAAAATTCTTACCGGGAACTCTTTCCAGGTAGATCCGAACAATATGTTTGCTTATGCCTGGATCATTGACAGTGAGACTCGCGACATGGTCTGGCGGATGGAAATTACGAACACCAGAAAGATGGCTGGCTCGAGTTTTAATCGCAAATTTGAAGGCGATGTAAGGTTACCTGCCGGAACTTATGAACTCTATTACGCCGCTTACAAGCCGTCATTTTTGAATTTTGACGGCGGCTTTGTTTCTTTTAAACACCTGTTAAAAGTCATTTTTGAAAGTGCCAAAGAATGGGACAGGGATGCGGAAAAATGGATGGTACGCATTGATGGCGTGGATGAAGCACTCGACAAATTCGATGTTAAGAAACTGCAGAAATCCTGGCTGGACAAAACAGTGGCACACATAGTCAAGCAAAAGGACAGCCAATTGCAACATACCGGCTTCCGTTTAAAAGAACCCGCAAATTTAATGATTTACTCCATTGGTGAAGGCACAGACGGCAAGATGTACGATTACGGCTGGATCATAGATGCCAAAACTCATGAACGCATTTGGATGATGGAAGAAGATGAAACCGATTATGCCGGTGGTGCCAGAAAAAACCGCCTGTTTAAAGGGAATATGAAATTTAAACCAGGCAATTATCTGATCTATTACAAAACTGACGATTCACACTCTTATGAGGAATGGAATGCCAATCCTCCCTATGATCCTACTTTTTGGGGCATTGTGCTTAAGCCGGTTTCCAAAGAATTTAACTGGCAGACGGTCGAAAAATTTGAGGATACCACCGAAGATGCAGTCATTTCAATTACGCGTGTGGGCGATTACGCTTACACGGAGGCTTTTTTCAAAGTGCTAAAACCAACCCGCATCCGCATCCTGGCTCTGGGCGAGGGCCGTAATGGCGACATGTACGATTATGGCTGGATAACCCGATCGGATGATGGAAAAGTGGTCTGGAAAATGGAGTACGACGAAACTAAACATGCCGGTGGTTCTTCCAAGAATCGCCTGTATGATGGTGTGCTTTTTCTGGAACCAGGCACTTACATTGTCCATTACCAGACGGATGATTCTCATTCCTATGAAGAATGGAATGCTCGTCCACCGCAGGAACCGGAAATGTGGGGCATTTCGATTTACAACTTAGGTGAAAAAGACGCGGTTCAAAAAATTGAAAAAGAAAAATTAGCGCCCAAAAAGGTTCTGGCCCAACTGGTTCAAGTAGGTGATGATGAGTTTTTAAGAAAAGATTTTATTCTGGACAAAAACGCTACCATACGAATTTATTGTTTGGGTGAAGGGGAATGGGACGAAATGTACGATTACGGCTGGATTAAAAATGTGGAAACCGGTCAGATCGTCTGGAAAATGCGTTACAAAAATACGGTACATGCCGGCGGTTCGGATAAAAACCGATTGGTAAACACGGTTCTTACCTTACCTGCCGGACATTATCGGGTTTACTATCGTTCAGATGGCAGCCACTCTTACCGGCGCTGGAATGCAGCCCCGCCTTACGACGAACGTAACTGGGGAATTACCGTATTTTTAGTTGAATGATTAAACGGGAGGGAAAATGTCAAGAATTATTTTAAGTCTTTTCCTATTTTCCAGTTTATTGCTGGCAGCAAATTTCGATCAGGTGGTTGAAAAGAACATTGATGTCAGCCATTTAAAAAAAATTGAAGTCTTTACCACCAATGGAACAGTTTACATTGAAGGAATTGAAGGCAATCAGCTTCAACTTACGGCCACTAAATTCGTTAAAGGTTCAGAGAGTAAAAAAGACAAACTACTAAATTCATTGCAGATCGTATTTGATGAACATGACGGAATTCTGACCATTAAAGTAGAACGCCCTGCAAAAAAACATTCGGGAATTTTCAGCTGGTTATTTGACTTAGGTATTGGGGAATATCGTGTAGACTTTGATCTGAAAATTCCGAAACATCTGATGGTTAAGGCCCGGTCCACCAATGGTAAAATAGAAGTACACAATTTCCCGTCGGAGCTAAATCTGGTCACGACCAACGGTGAAATCAGAGCCCTTGGGGTTCGTCAATTAGACGAGCTGCACTCTACCAACGGCAATGTACATGTGGAGTTTAAAGACCTGCCTGCAACAGATCAGGAAGTGGATATCAGTACAACTAATGGAGAGATTAATGTACTGGTGCCTGAAAAATCAGAATTTAACTTAAAAGCATTTACCACCAATGGCAAAATCGATTATGGGTTAGAAGCCACCGGTCGCAGATCAAAAAGCAAAAATCATCTGGAAATCATTAATGGTGAAAATTTGGTAACCCTGTTTCTGAAAACAACTAATGGCGATATCAATGTGTATGCCAGATAGCATTGGTTTCGTAGGAGTGTGAACTTTACAGAAAATTCAGATCAGTGCAACAAAAATTTGGCCACTGACCTTAATTAGTCAGGCAGGCCAATGTGACTGTTGCAGAGTCAGCTGGACAAGTTTTAACTGGATTATTTTTCAGGATACAGATGCACAGAGAAAATTTGAATTTTTAGTTTAGTATGTTGAATGATTTCAACAATCAGTTGGCAGTTCGAGTTCTGGTCCTCAAAATACCAAATCTTATGTCAAACTTCTCCCTTCAAACTTCTGGCTGTAATTAAGGCCTTACAACCAAATGACTTGTAAGAATCGTATTGTGAAATGCTTTCCTCTGATGCTGGATCAATGCATTTTTATGCCCCTTTGCTTAAGTTTATTCAAAATTAAAAAAAATAATAAGTTAAGGCTGTTTTTTTATTGCCTTTAATTTTAAAATTCGTAAATTTGGGCTGATCTGAAAAATAACGGATTTTGAATTTAAGTTCGATTTTTTTAAGTTAAATTCAGACGTTTTACAAATAAAAAAGGAACAGAATGGATTTAAAGAATAAAGTTGCAGTGGTAACCGGTGGTAACAAAGGGATCGGTAAAGCCATTGCCTTAAAACTGGCCGAACAGGGTTGCCATGTGGCACTCATTGCCAGAGATTTGAACACCCTGGAAGCCACAGCCAAACAGTTAAAACTGTTTGGAGTTGAAACCCTCGTGGTTCAGGGTGACCTGCTACAGGATGAAGTGATTGGACGGTTTGTGCAGCAGGTTAAAGAAACTTTCGGCAGGTTGGATATTCTGGTTAACAATGCTGGTGTCGGTTATTTTGGGCCGGTGGCCGAACTTAAAGTCGAACAATGGGATGCCATGTTCGACCTCAACATGCGGGCCGTCTTTTTGCTGACGCAGAAGCTGATTCCATTACTGCGTAAAGCAGGTGAAGCGTTTGTGGTGAATATTGCTTCCCTGGCCGGCAAAAATGCTTTTGTCGGAGGAGCGGGTTACGCGGCCACCAAACATGCTTTGTTGGGTTTTAGTCGTTGCTTAATGTTAGAAGAACGTAAAAACGGAATCAACGTACTGGCTGTTTGCCCGGGTTCTGTGCGCACAGAGTTTTTTAGCAATGTGCCGGATGGTCAAAGCGCGTTGGCTAAAAACATTCTGGAACCGGAAGATGTGGCTCAGATGGTTGTCGAGGCTTTGAAATTACCTGCCCGGGCCATGGTTAGTGAACTGGATATTCGTCCGGCCAATCCCTGAGCTTAAAATGCTAATCAGAAAGGAGTTGAAATGAAGGCTAAAGATTTTATTGAACTGGAAGACCAGTATGGTGCACACAATTACCATCCTTTGGATGTTGTCATCGAACGCGCTGAACGGGTTTACGTGTACGATGTGGAAGGCAAAAAGTACATGGACTTTTTGAGCGCTTATTCAGCAGTAAATCAGGGACATTGCCACCCACGCATTTACCAGGCTATGGTTGATCAGGCCAAAAAGGTCACCCTGACCTCGCGTGCCTTTCGCAATGACAAGTTGGGGCTGTTCTGCAAAAAAGTGGCCGAATTGAGTGAAATGGAAATGGTACTGCCCATGAATTCCGGCGCCGAAGCCGTTGAAACGGCTATCAAAGCCGCCCGCAAATGGGCCTATCTCAAAAAGGGCGTGGCCGATAACCAGGCCGAAATCATTGTAGCCAACAACAATTTTCATGGACGTACAACCACGATTATTAGTTTTTCTTCGGAAAAACAGTACAAAGAACATTTTGGTCCTTTTACCCCGGGCTTTAAACTGGTACCCTATGGGGACAGCCAGGCTATCGCTCAGGCAATCACTCCCAACACAGCAGCTGTCATGCTGGAACCGATTCAGGGCGAGGGCGGCATTCTCATTCCCCCGCAGGGTTATTTAAAAGAAGTACAGGAAATTTGTCGTCAGAACAATGTGCTTTTTATTTTGGATGAAATTCAAACCGGACTTGGACGCACCGGAAAAATGTTCGCCTATCAGCACGAAGCGGGCGTAAAACCGGACATGCTGATTATGGGCAAAGCGCTTTCCGGTGGTTTTTATCCCGTTTCGGCGGTGGCCAGTTCCAAAGAAATTTTAGGCGTTTTCCGTCCCGGTGATCACGGCAGCACCTTTGGTGGTAATCCGCTGGCAGCGGCCATTGCCGTCGAAGCGCTGAACGTTCTGGTTGAGGAAAAATTAGCTGATCGTTCTGCCGAATTAGGTGACTATCTGATGGAAAAGCTACAGACGATTAACAGCAAACACATTAAGGAGATTCGCGGTCGTGGGTTGTTTGTAGGCATTGAATTAAAGCCCGAAGCGGGAGGCGCCCGTCGTTTCTGTGAATTTTTACAGAATGAGGGCTTGCTGGCTAAAGAAACCCATGAAACGGTGATTCGTCTGGCACCGCCGCTGGTGATTACCAGAGAAGAGATCGACTGGGCGGTAGAAAAATTGAAAAAAGCACTGGAAACACTCTGATTTTAGATATTTAAAATAAGTCATTCCCCGTTTATTCTTCTGATTTGAAGAAGAAAAACGGGGATTTTTATTTCTAATTTTTAACACCAGTTTCTAAGCCATTCTACTAGTCACTTGTAACTTTGTCACTCTGTTACTCGTCGCTTAGAATATTTTTGCCCTGTTTTGCGTTTTTTTTGCCGAATGGAAACCAGAAGGTTAAATTAAACATTCAACGAATAACAGGAGAACTATGAAACGACCTGAATTACTGGTCCCGGCCGGGACTTTTGAGAAGATGAAATACGCTTTTGCCTATGGGGCCGATGCGGTTTACGCCGGTATCCCGCGTTTTTCGTTGCGGGCCAGGGAAAATGATTTTACCTTACAAACTATTGAACAGGCGCTGGATTATGCCCGGCAACGCAATAAACGTCTGTATTTAACCATGAATATCTTTCCACATAACAATAAAATTCCCTCCTTTGTGGAAATGTTAAAATATGTGGCCGATCTCAAGCCCGATGGTTTAATCATGGCCGACCCGGGCATGATTCTGGTTGCCCGTGAAAAACATCCGGATTTGCCCATTCATTTGTCCACCCAGGCCAATACGATTAATTGGCAATCGGTGCGCTTCTGGAAGCAAATAGGCATTAAACGCATCATTTTAAGTCGTGAACTGCGACTGGAAGAAATCGAAGAAATCCGTCAGCATGTACCGGATATTGAGTTGGAAACCTTCGTACATGGCGCCATCTGTATTGCTTACTCCGGACGTTGTTTACTGTCCAATTATTTCACTCACCGCGATGCCAATCAGGGTACCTGCACCAATGCCTGTCGCTGGGAGTACAAGGTTTATTCTGAACCGGCTGAATATGAAGAAGAACGCGATGTATTGTTGCCGGCCCGTGAAACACATTATTATCTGGAAGAAGCTGAACGTCCCGGACAGTTGATGCCCATTGACGAAGATGAACACGGCACTTACATCATGAATGCCAAAGACCTGTCTACCGTTCACATTTTGGACAAACTGGTTAAAGCCGGGCTGGACAGTTTAAAGGTTGAAGGCAGAACCAAGTCGATTTACTACGTGAGTGTCATTACCCGGGCCTACCGCCAGGCGCTGGACTATGTTCTGAAAGGACAATCCGTTCCACAGGAAATTTTGCAGGAAGTTTACGCCGTAGCCAATCGTGGCTATGTTACCGGTTTCCTGGAACGGAATCCGCTGGAAAAAGGTCAGAATTACGAAAGCGGCCATTCGGCTAATCAAACGCGCATGTTTTGTGGCATTATCAAAGACTGGGATGAAAACCGTAGCCTGGCTACCATTGCCGTTCGCAACCGCTTTGAGCAGGGCGATGAACTGGAGTTAATTTCTCCG
Organism: uncultured Caldithrix sp.; assembly: GCA_964398005.1. Taxonomy (GTDB): domain Bacteria; phylum Calditrichota; class Calditrichia; order Calditrichales; family Calditrichaceae; genus Caldithrix. The sequence continues at coordinate 11,135 of CAYNLJ010000030.1, forward strand.
CAAAAAACCATGCGTTTTAAAGTTTCGGACATTGTGACTCTGGAAGATGAATCCGTTAAAGTTGCGCATGGTGGCGGCAAGGATGTCAAAATTCCGCTGCCGGTCAAACCGGAACCGTTTATGTTGTTGAGAAAAGTTGTAAACAAGGAAGAACCGATTCTTCTCTAATTCTAAAACAAAAGGAATTTTATGTCTGAAATCTTATTATATCAAAATTTAACCGATCCGCAAATCAGGCAGCTGAATAAAGAAAGAACCATCCTCATTTTGCCCATTAGTTTAATGGAAGCTCATGGGCCACATCTGCCTTTAGGTACTGATTTCATGATTGCCGGACAGTTTGCCCGATTGCTGGCGCAAAGGATGGTAGAGAAATACAATCAGTTGAAACCATTACTTCTGCCGGCCGTGCCGCTTGGTGTTGGTGGAATTCAGCGACCAGGCACTTTAAACCATGACCAATCATTGATTAGGAATTCCATTATTCAATTTGGGCAAAGGCTGGCTGATCATGGCTTTGAAAGGGGCATTGTGGTTAGCGGACATGCCGGGCAGGGTCACCTTAAGGCCATGAGTGCTGCGTCCCGCAAATTAAAAGGGCAGTTCGACTTTTTACCCTTGACCAGCTATTTGTTTTTGGATGCCGGATTGAAAAAAATGGCGGATATGATTCGTCAGAACGGTAGTGATTTACCCCCTTATGATGGACACGCCGGTTTGTGGGAAACTTCGGTGATGATGTACCTGCAGCCGGAGCAGATCAATGGTGAACATAAAAATTTACCGGTTTCAGATGATGCTGAGGCTAATGGCTACCGTGGTAATCCGGCCGGTGCCAGCAAAGCCATTGGCGAGAAATTGGTGAATTTTTTATTGGAAGTTGCGCTGATGATCATTGAGAAGCATTTTAAAATGTCTGAATAGCTAAGCTATTTGTCTAGTAAAGAAAAATTACAAAACCAACAGAAAGTTTCGAAACCCAACGAATTGCTTTCTCGCAGAAAATCCAGGGAAATGTTGAAAAAGATTTGAAAAAATATACTTCAACGATAACAACTCAGCCCAGCTCCTCTCTCCCTGTTCCCGAAAAAGTGGTACAACCGGCAGGTGCGCTCCGGAAAGTTCTTCAGTAATGAAATAGAGCAAG
>CAYNLJ010000031.1:0-12229 GCA_964398005.1 uncultured Caldithrix sp.
TGACGCTTAATTCAGCAAACAAACGGATCCAACTTTCGCCGGGCCAGCACAAGCTAACCTTTAGCCGGGCCAATTTTACTCCGATTAATCAAACAGTCAATTTGGTAGCTGGCCAAAATAGAACACTGAACCTTAGGTTTGAACCGGCTTACGGTCAATTGACTCTGCATGTATTACCCTGGGCCAATATTTACATCGACGGCAAGTTGGTCAAAAAAGAGACCAATATTAAGAATCAGTTTCGTTTAACGGCTGGTTCCCATCTTTTACGTATTGAAAATCCGGCATTCAGCTATCTTGAACAAACTATTGAAATAAAACCTGATCAAACCTTGCAGCTTGAATATAATTTTAATCAAAAAGTCGAAACACGCATTCTGGCCTTTGACATTCAGAACCAACCTGTCTTTGCCGAAATTGTAGTCGATGGGCAGCCGACTGGTCAGTACACGCCACGGGCGATTTTACTCTCGCCCGGTGTTCACAAAATAAGTTTGCAGAAGGAAGGTTACCATCCGAGCCAGGCACAAACCATAATGGTACTGCCGGGACAGAACAACACCATTAAATTCAGTTTAAGACCGGAGTAAAAAATTGGATCAGGTGATGATTCTTTTTTATCATTGCTCTGTTCACTTAAAAAAAGGTTAATTTTTTAAATGGCATTTTTACCATATTTTTTGCAAATTCCTGTTCACAGATTCCAAAATTATTTAAATTTGCGAGGAGTTAAAAAATCAGGCGAAGTGATTTGATGATTAGAAAAAATTTGATTTACACCGTCCTGGCTTGTTTTCTTTTTCTGCAACTGGCGGAGCCCTTGCTGGCAGTTCAGAATGAAAACACAATCAACCAGCAAATCAAAAAAGCCAGAAACGACTATTACGAGGGGAAATTTGAACAGGCGCAGCAAACCATTCTGTCTCTCTTAAAAAATCCGGATTTAAGCAAAGATCAGCAATTTGAAGCGCTGATTGTGCTGGCTGAAATCCGTCATGCTCTGAACGATGAAGAAGGAGCACGAAAAATCATCAGGCGAATCCTGGAGGTAAAACCCGATTATAATCCCAGTATTAAGGAAGAACCACCATCCTTTGTAGCTTTGGTGCAGGATGAGCAACTGAAACGACCCAAGGCAGAGCCATCTTTTTACAAACAACACAAGTGGTGGTTTATTTCCGGAGCTGCAGTGGTTGGGGTGGTTGGCGTCCTTTTGATGGGTGGCAGTAAAAAAGCACAATCATTAAAGTCTCTGCCCGATCCTCCAAACTGGCCGGAATAACATGAGGTATTGTTAGCAATGCGAATCATAAAATGGCAATCCATTCTGATTTTAATCCTGTTTTTAATCAGCCCCGGGCTGGCTAAAAGTCAGGCTTCCGGGCTGGTTGATGGCGAAGTCTGGACAGCAGATCAAAGCCCCATCCATATTACCGGTGATTTGACGGTTTTACAACTGACCATTGAGCCCGGTGTTGAGATTTTGTTTGACGGCAATTACCGGATGACCGTGTCCGGTGTTTTAACGGCCAGCGGCACGGAACAGGATTCCATTATTTTTCGTGCTGCGAACAGCAATGTCACCGGTTGGGGCGGCATTTACTTTGACAATGCAGATGTCAATTCCCAATTAAGCTATTGCCGAATCAGCCAGGTAGTCAGCAATCCGGCACTGGAAATCAATAACACCGATCTTAACCTGCAGCACACGGTGATTGCCAACAATCAGGCCGCCGGCCTCAAACTATCCGGCAGCAACGTTCAACTGGAACGTTGTTCCGTGCGGGATAATGGCCAACAGGGTGCGGTGCTTCAATCCGCCAGCCAGCTACATTTGACCGCCTGTCATATTTCCGGTAATCAGGACAGTGGCCTGGAAACCAGTGGCGGGCAACTCACCCTGCAAAACTCCATTGTCGCTTTAAATCAAAAAGAAGGTATTTTACTTTCCAATTCCGGAGACATTCTGAATTGTACTAACAGCGTGATCGCCTACAACAACCAGGAAGGCATCATTAATCTTGGTGGAAGCCACAACGTTGTCAACTCCATCATTTATTTTAACAACGCGGCACAACAGATTGTAAAAATTTCCGGCAGCGGGCAGGTCAATTATTCCGATGTGGCACAAACGGGTCTTGGTGGCACCGGCAACATTATGGATGATCCGCTGTTTGCCGACAGCAAAACCTTTGAACTTCAGGCGAATTCACCGGCCATTGATGCCGGCGATCCTTCTGCCTCTTACAATGACCGCTACTTTCCGCCCTCCATGGGGACGGAACGCAATGACATGGGCGCCTTTGGCGGGCCTTATGCCCGCAAATGGTTTCCCCCGGTCTTTGTTCAGCCGGACACACTGGATTTTGGTAATGTCAGTTTGGGCGACTCATTGACCCTACACCTGAAATTGAAAAATTACAGCGATGCTGTTTTAACCATTTCACAAATTTCCCTTGCAGGTGCTAATGCGGTTCACTTTAAGATTAACGGAAACTTTGACAATACCAATTTACCAATGGCCGACAGCCTGCTGATCCCGGTTACCTTTCATCCTCTGCAAACCAGTTCGCTGCCCTACCAGGCACAACTGGTGATCTCAACCAACCTGGAACAAAAAATTACACCTTTAATCGGAACGGTAGTCACACCCAATATTTTTACCTTACCCGATCTTTTGACGTTTGAGGCCTTAGCCGTTACCGAAGCTGATTCCCAACTGATTAAAATTTTCAATACCGGTACGGACACACTGTACATCGATTCGCTTCGTTTTGGTACCTCGTCATTTTCTGCCTTACTGCCGGAGACGATGCTGGCCCCTTATTCGGAAAGCTATCTGCCTTTAACCGTCATTTTTTCGCCGGACACTATTGGTCCCATTGAAGACACACTGCGTATTTTCAGTAATGATCCGGATTCACCGGTCTTTACCATACCACTTTCGGGTTCCGGCCTGGCGCCTCTGATGCAAATAGCCAGCCATTTTTTAAACTTTGATTCAGTACAGGTGTTTACCGACTCTTCGCTCAGCATTCAAATTGAGAACGCCGGTAACTTACCCCTGCAAATTCAATCCATGGCTTTCAAAAATTTTCCAACGCCTTTTAACGTTGATGTTAGTTTGCCCCTGGAAATTGCTCCGGGTAATAATTCCGGCCCGATTGCTGTCCATTTTACACCAGATTCTACCCGTTTTTTTGAAGACACCCTGGTCATTCAAAGCAACGATCCATTTTCAGCAGCCCAGCAACTGGCACTCTCCGGTACTGGCATCGGTGCCTTCTTGAAACTGCCGGTCAGCCGGGTTGATTTTGGACAACTGGCCATGCCGGAAGACTCACTGCTTAAATTAACCATCCGAAATTCCGGCAACATCGATCTGCAAATCCAATCGATCATGGTTGAAGGAACGGACGCACCTTCTTTCAGCTGGTGGAAAACCACCGGTGATCTAAACATTAGTCCCTTAAATGATTCGCTGCAAATTTACCTGCGCTGTAAACCTCAACGCAGCGGTGCTTTACAGGCGGCATTGAAAATCGAAAGCAACGATGCCCTTCATCCGTCTTTTGAATTACCACTGAACGCATTTGTCAAAGCTGCGGAATTGAAAATCGAACCGGCTACTGTTCGTTTTGATTCGACCATCATTTTTGATCAGCAATCCGAAACCGTAAAAATCTTTAATCCCGGCGATTACCGTTTAACCATTGATTCGGTGTTGATCAATCTTGATCCTGACAGCGATGTTAAGCTTCCGACTTTCAATTTGCCATTAACTCTGGAACCAAGAAGTGACACCTTAAGTTTTCAGATCTCTTTTAACCCCAAACGGGTAGGTACACAAAAGGCCAGCATTCAATTTTATTCCAACGATCCCTTTCAAAATCCGCGGATTTTAAATATTGAGGCCCACGCCGTTGAACCCAAATTGGTTCTGGCATCCGATACGCTGAACTTCGGCCGCAGTTCAATCTACCGCACGCTTGAACGTTCTGTAATGCTTAAAAATATGGGAAATGCCACGGTTAAAATTGATTCTTTTGCCCTGTCCGACACCACGGCCTTTTCAATAGTAGGTCCGCTTCCCGACCATTTGCCGGCCGACGGAGACTCTGTGGCATTAAACATCCGTTTTAAACCAAAAGGCAGTGGACTTTTTAAATCCGTTCTGCAGATTTTCTGGAACAATCCTTACCATCAACCATCAGCTCTGGTATTAATGGCTGAAGCTGACAGTGCCCGACTTTTCACCCAATCGTTGATTAACTTTGAAAAACAGGTGGTTAAAACTTCGACGGTCAATACCATCAAAATTTACAACCAAAGTCATGTTCTAATTTACGTGGACAGTGTGCAACTGAACGGTCCGGATGCCGAACAATTTGTTCTTGAAGAGATGAATGTTCCTCTCGTTTTAAATCCGGAAGATTCTCTGCTTTCCTTTAATGTTACTTACCGGCCACAGGAAACCGGCCTGCACCTGGCTCAAATCGATCTCTTTTCGCAGGATATTGAGGGACATCAATTAACCGTAAAATTACAGGGCATCGCTTTGCACTCCTCGGCTTCACCCTTACTCATTTGTTCTCTGCCCGATTCCAGTAACTTTGGTGCCGTATTTGTAGATGAAAGCAAAACATGGCCCTTTTACCTGGCCAACTTAGGCAATGCCGGCCTGACCATCGACAGTCTTTCCATTAGCGGTGACCAGGCCAATGCCTTCAGACTTTCATCGGACATCAAAAACCAAACCATTGCTTTGGACGATACGCTGCAGAATCTTTACGTTGAATTTCATCCTCAAACTGCTCAGGATTATGAAGCCGAATTAAATATTTACTCCAATGACCCGGAACATTCTCCATTTAAGGTTCGGTTGACTGGCCGCGGCAAAATCGATTCGACCCCTGCTCAACTGTCTTTCAATCCGGATTCTTTGACACTGACCATAGGACAACAATTTGAACTGAATATTCCGGTTACAGATGATTCAACCACCATTCAACAGGTTACTCTCTATTTACGTCCCGGTGCCAAACAACAATTCCAGGCTTTCCCATTGGAAAAATCCACCGGAGACAACTGGTCAGCTACTTTACCAGAAAGCCTGATTACCGAACGCGGGCTGGAAGCCTATTTTGAGATTGAACATGGCGGCCGTCAAACACTCTACCCGGAAAATGGAGCGCAGTCGCCGCTTTATTTAAGCGTTTTTATTCCTCAAAAGGCATTTCCTTTTGCTACTAAAAAAGAAAAATATCAGATGATTTCGCTGCCCTTTTTTAGTGACCTGTCCCTAAAAGATTTGTTTGCCGATGAACTGGGCAATTACAATCCGGAAAAGTACCGGATTTTTGACTGGGATGTGGAAAAGGAGCAATTTATTGAACAAAAGGATTTAAAACGCAAGTTCATTCCCGGCTATGCACTTTATCTGATTACTCGTGATTCCATCGTGCTCAATGCCAGCCAGTTGAAATCAGTACCGACCAATAAGAATTTTCAATTTACGGTAAAACAGGGCTGGAACATGATTGCCAATCCCTTCCCCTTTCCGGTTTCCTGGCAGGATGTCACCAATGGCTGGCCCAAAGTACCTGTGCTTTATTACTACAACGGCACGGGCTGGGAGATTGCCAACCGGCTGGAACCATTTAAGGGGTATGCTATTAAGATTGACCAGGGCATCCAAGTCATAGGCTTTCCTCCCAAAGAAGCTCCGCTTTCCATGTCCAAACCGGTAGCCAATCACGGCTGGCGGTTGCAATTAAAGGCTAAAAGCGGCATTTACCATGATGATTTCAATTTTGTGGGCAGCCGCTCTAAAAATGATCCGCTGGCCTACGACTGGCCGGAGCCGCCATCACCGGGTACATTTGTTTCTCTCTATTTTGAAGATGAAGACGGACAACGCTGTACCTCCCGCTTTGTTACGAATCAAAACAACGGACAGCAGTTCGATTTTACCGTTGACTGGAATACCCAAACAGCCGCTCAATTAAGAATCATTCCCGATTCTCTACCACAGGGCTGGAGCTGGCAGCTCATTGCCTTGTCCAGTAAGTTAATCCTCGGCAATGACACGCCGATTTCGCTCAGTCAACCTGGACAACGCTTTAGATTAATTGTTGGCCCGACCGATTATGTTCGACAGCAGACAACGGACTTTTTACCGATTCCCAAAGAATTTAAAATCAGCCAAAATTTCCCGAATCCGTTTAATCAAAATACCACCATTAAATTTCAACTGCCTGCAACCGATCGGCTTTCGGTTACCATTTTTGATATTCAGGGAAGAAAAGTAAAAACACTGGTGAAAAATAAGCCCTATCAGTCCGGTTATTACTCCCTTCGCTGGGATGGTAAAAATTCTGATGGACAGAATGTGGCCAGTGGACTTTACTTTTTACACTTTAAAGGCGAAAAATATTCAGCAACCCGAAAATTAATTTTGCAAAAATAAATTTTATTAATATTATTAATAATTAATATGAATATGACAGAACGGTGTCTTTTAATGAAAAAGACAATAACTAACCATAAACCTTTACAGGGAAAGTAATCGGGTGTCTTGCTGATGAAACAAAAGAAAATCCATTCATTTGAGCTTTCGAGCAACACTTTTTTTCCAATACTCCAGAAAACACAAAAACAATGGATTGGTTTAGGATTCTTAATTGTCATCTATCTGGCTTTTAGCCATTTTCTTTTTGCTGGTGCAAAAAGCTGGCTGCCATTGCTGAAAACCTGGTATTTCTGGTTACCGGTGGTGTTTTGGCTGGTTTCCATTACCAGTTTAAGTGTAAAATCATTGATTAAATTTTCTGACGGCGTATTAAGTCTCTTTTTACTGAGCAGTGGTCTGGTCTTTCTTTTTATTTTTCATGCCAGCCAGGGACTTTCCGGTGAGGTGTTTAATCTTGCCTTTGCCCTAATTCTGTTAACGGGTTATCTCTTTTTGCTTCCTCCATTTGTGCTGTCTTTGGTAAGTGGATTGATACTTTCTGTCGCCTATCTTGTTTTTCCTTTGATTATCAGCCAAAATGGTTTTGTTCTTCATTCTTACCATGTCATCTTCATTTTATTGGTCAATTTGGTCGGTATTGTACTTAAAATATTAGAAAATTCTCTTCTTTCCTTTTTACATGACCAAAAAAAGGAAATTAAAAGTCTGTCAGATGAATCTTTACATTTGCAGGATTTGAAGATCGAGTACGATCAGCTTAAGGAAGAACAGGAAGAACTGGCCAATCAAAATAAAAATTTACAGGAAAAGATTATCGATTTAAACAATATTTTCCAGCTTGAGCAGTCTTTAACTACGCTGGCCACCCGTTTTATTCAGGCTACTGTTGACGAGATTGACAGCATGATCAATGATGGTCTGAAAACATTATGTGAATATTTTGAAGCCGATCGTTCTTACCTTTACTTTTTCACTCAAAAGGGAACTTCCTTAAAAAAATCTCATGAATACCGCAAAGAAGGTGTCAAAGAGAAAATTGCCCGTCATGAACGAATCGATCAGGAAGATTTTAAATGGTTCATTAAAGCCTTAAGAAGATCAACCCACCTTTCAATTACAGATGTTGATCAATTGCCGGTTGAAGCCAGCACCATTAAATCCATCTGGAAAGTGGAACAGATTCAGTCGTTGTTCATTGTACCTTTGATTATGAATGAATCCATTGTTGGTTTTATTGGATTGGATTTTCTGCGCAAGCGCGAAGACTGGCCCTCCTTTACCGAGCACACGCTTTTAACGGCCGGCCTGATTTTTCTGAATGCTCTGGAACGGAAACGTTACAAAGAACACTTAAGACGTTCCGAAAATCGTATTAAAATGTTGTTCGAAAGATCGGCTGATGTCATTTATGTGTCTACCCCTTCCGGTAAAATTTTAGACATGAATCCCGCCGGCGTTAAATTATTTGGCTTTAAATCGCTGGATGAAGTACTGAAAACAAATGTCGATGAATTGTACCTAAATCCGGCGGATCGGCAAAAATTCCAAAAAACCATTGAGAAAAAAGGCTTTGTCAAGGATTATGAACTGACGCTGAAAAATAAAAAGAATCAGAAAATTCTGGTACTGGTCACTGGCAGTGCAGTTAAAAATGAAGCCGGACAGGTGGTGGCCTACGAAGGCATCATGCGTGACGTGACCGAGAAAAAACAACTGGAGCAGCAACTGTTCCAGGCACAGAAGATGGAATCCATCGGTCTGTTAACCGGCAGCATTGCCCACGACTTTAACAACATCTTAACAGCCATCAACGGCTACGCCGAAATGATCCGCAGGGGGTTACCCGATGATCATTCCATGCAAAATTTTGTGCAGAACATTTTGCGTTCCGGTCGACGTGCTGAAAACTTAATCCGCCAGCTGTTGGCTTTTAGTCGCAAGCAATTAATTGAACCGCGTGTGGTCAATCTGAATCAGATTATTGAAGATCTGAAAAAGATGCTGCGCCAACTGATTAATGAAGATATTGAACTGGAAACTGAACTGGGTTCGGATGTACCTTCCATCAAAGCCGATCCGGGTCAAATTGAACAAATGCTGGTGAACCTTATTATCAATTCGCGCGACGCTTTAAACAATCTTGAAGATGCTTCTGTGAATAAACTGATCAAAGTTAAAACCGAAAAGGTAATGCTTGACGAAGAATTTGTTTCGCGTCATCCAGGCAGTCGTCAAGGCGAATTTGTACGCATCAGTATTTCGGACAACGGCGTTGGTATTCCCGAAGATATTCAGGACAAAATTTTTGAGCCCTTCTTTACCACGAAAAGCGAAGGTAAAGGCACCGGCCTGGGCTTATCCACTGTTTATGGAATCATTAAACAAAACAATGGCAGCATTTATGTAGAAAGCAAACCGGGTAACGGAACTACTTTTCACATTTACTGGCCGGTTAGTGACGAGGAAGAAGATAAGTCCGAAAGAGAAGAAACCAGTGAAATTTCAACCAAAGTGCAGGAATCGGTTTTAGTCGTTGAAGATGACCCCGATGTGCGCGACCTGGCCTGCACCTTCTTACAAAACTTAGGGTACAAGGTTTACTCGGCTGAGAATGGCGCCAAGGCTCTGGAAATCCTTCAACAAAACAATCTGATCAAAGAACTGGACATGGTCTTTTCAGACATGGTCATGCCGGTTATGGGGGGTGATCAGTTGGCCGAGGAAGTAAAGAAACTAAATCCCAACATTAAGATTTTATTAACTTCTGGCTACACCGACAGTCAATTGATGAAAACCGGTTTACTAAGCCGTGGTTACCACTTTTTACACAAACCCTACACCATTCAACAGATGGCCAAAAAAGTAAGGGCCATTTTGGACAATAAAATTTGAAGTTAGAAGGGTGAAGTTTAAAGTGGAATTTTTTGACAATTGACAGATTGAATTCTGGTAACTGGTAGCTAAATGTTGCCCCATTCAAGATTGAAAATTTGTTGTTTTTTACTGCCTCTTCAGTTCATTACCAGCTTTATTTTGTTTAAGATCCAGGATGAAGAGTGGTGACAATAAACTCAGGTAAGCTAAATAATCAAAATAATCAAACGTTGCATCGTAAAGTTTGAAATATTGAGCGGTTTCGACTCCAAAACTGAATGCGATAAAAAGTAAAAAGGTTTTTTGCGGGGTAAAAAAGTTAGTCCATTTGTTTTTTTGATAAGTTGTAAAAAGTCCCCGGAACAAAATGTAATTCCAGGCCGGACCAACCATATCTAACACGTATCCTTTCCAAAAAGCGCCAAGGTCCCACCAGACAGTAGTTAATCCCAAAGCGGCAAAGATGAACATGGCAGCTGCCCAATATGGGGCATATTTATTGTGAATTCTTTGCCTTCTTTGTTCTAAAGCCTCTTGTAATTCAGGATTTTTGGCGATGCTTTCTCCATTTTTGGTTGTGGTCTGCACCATAAACAGACCGTTTATTTCAGGGTAATTTAAATACTTTCATCAAGGCCTGTAAGGCTCGTTCCCGATCGCGAATGTCAATAATGGCCGAAATGGTTGAAATGCTGCTGGAAAGCCCCAGGATATTTACTCCTTCTTTCCCCAGGGCCGAACAAAAGTGCGCGGCTACGGCCGGCTTTTCACGGAAATGAGGACCATAAACCCCTAAAATACAAACATACTCCCGTTTACGAATGTGATTGGCATGTTCTTCAATATTATTTCGAATGATGTCATCCACTTTAGCTGCTGTTTCAGAATTGACACAAAAGGTTAAAGTGGCAAAATCCTGCTGACACCCACCTTCGGTAATATATTCCAGGTTAATATCCTCTTTGGCGAACAGATTTAACACCTCGGCTGCGGCTCCGGGTCGGTCCTTTAACGATGTAATTGCGTACATCGTTAAATTGGTTTGATCGACAAGCCCCCCAATTTTAATCATATTTCAATCCTCTTGTTAAATGGTTTCAATTGGTAATTTTATTCTAAAAACAGAACCTTCATTTATTTTTGATTCTACTTCAATTTTTCCACCATATTCTTCCACAATTTTTTTCACCAGACTTAACCCCAGTCCTGTGCCCATGTTAACCATTTTTTTGGCATTTTCTGCCCGGTAAAATTCATTGAATATATTGTCCAGATCATCTTGCGCAATACCGATACCGGTATCCTGCACTTCAATAATTAACGTGTTTTTTTCCTTTTTTGCCTGCACTTTTACGGTACCTTCTTCCGGTGTGTAGCGAATGGCATTGTTTACCAGGTTTCGCAGCACTTTTTCCAGATCTTCTTTCAGGATGGGCATCTGCAATCCTTCAAATTCGACGGACAACACCAGGTTGATTCTCTTTTCGGCAGCCAACACCCCTTCCTGAGCAATCACCTCATCCAATATTTGATTGACGTTCACGGCTTTCAATGATTTCTTGTCCGGTTTTGGTTTTACTCTGGAGAGTTCAAGCAAATCTTTAATTATGGTCAGCATCTGTTCGGATCGCAACGAAGCGCGCTTCAACAGATCCACGCCTGCCGGATTAAGTTCTTTACCAAAATTAGCCAGAACGGAATCTATGGTCGATTTGATGGCCACAACCGGTGACTTTAGCTCGTGTGAAGCAAAACGGAAGAACTGTAATCTTTGTTCTGAAGCTCGGCGCAATTCTTCGTTTTGCCGGTCGATCACCTGTTTACTGTGGCGGTAGAGTTCCATAAAATTTAAACAAATGTAGGTGGTGAAATAGACGGTAATGATAAACACTGTTAAGGTAAGACCAATAGCTGAAAGATTTTGATGCATTTGTGTATCAAAAATCGGATAATGCGGCAGCATCCCCAGATATTCTGCAAATAGCAGCAAAGCAAATAACAAAACCACAATGCTCGAAAAGATGTAAGGATATTTTCTTGGAAATACGATACTACTTAAGACTACATGAAATAAATAGAAAAAATAAATGGGATTTTCGATGCCCCCGGAAAAATGCAGCAAAAGAGACAGGAAAATTAAATCGACCACAATTTGGACGCTCAGAATGAATAATTCCGTAAAAAATGAGATGTCTTTTAAGAATTTTTGAATTAAAAAATATAAAATATTGACCAACAGAAGAATGGCCAGGGTTAGCCAGATGTAAGAGTAATGGATCTGGAATTCCATTACGTATTTTGCAGCCAGTGTCGCCAGAAAATAACCTGCAATAGCCAGCCAGCGCAATTTAATGGACCAGCCCAAACGGTCCTGTAAAATGTTAATATCCAGAAAAGGAAACAACTCCCCACCGGATTGAATGACCTTTTTCAACAACACGGTTGTTTTCCCGGACTTAAGTTTTTTGTAATATATAAAATTTTTCACAAAAAAAGAAGGCTTTAACAGTTTTTTGAGTAAAAAGAATGAAATGGGAAGTCAGAAATTTGACAAAGTGGGTAGTCCTTGAAAAAACATTGCGTAAAGCCAGAGGCCTTACGCAATGATCTATGGTTAAGATTTTTTGGGGGGGATGGTTCACATGCCTAAGTTGATTTTGACTTTTTCAATCAATTTTTGTGGATCGACCGGTTTTTCGATGAATTCTTCTACCGGTAAAAAGTCTTCGTCTTTGTCCTTGTCGAACTTAAAGCCCGTTTCCTGGCCGACTGCGGTCAACATGATAATGGGAATCGCCTGCAATTCTGCATCCTGACGCATCTGATAAGCAACATGGAATCCTTCGTCCTGAGTACCCATCATCACATCCAGAATAATCAGAT
>CAYNLJ010000032.1:0-12186 GCA_964398005.1 uncultured Caldithrix sp.
TTAAAACCCGAACGAAATCCTTCTACCAATTACCGATACTACAATGAAACGGCCATTAAAAGGCTGCGCTTTATCTTAAAAGCCAAAAACCATGGCTTTACTCTTTCCGAAATCAGAGAGTTACTTGAATTAAGCAACACCTCGAATTCATCCTGTTTAGATGTAAAGCAGAAGGCGGAAGAAAAACTTTTAATTATTGAACAAAAAATTGCGGAACTGGAAAAAATAAAACAAGCCTTACAACAGCTTATTTCTTCATGTAAGAGGGGAAAATTAGCCGAAGAGTGTCCAATCATCGAAGCCTTCGAATCTTAAATTTTAAGTAGTACCTTTTTGCCTCTTTGTCTACAAACTTGCTTTTTACCCATTTCTTAATAGGAGACAGGTAAGCGGTTCCTGATTAAAATCCTTTTCATAATATGCAAAAATGGACACAGCGTGTGCATATTTTGCCCACTTTATTAACTCTAAAATAAATACCAGTTCCCATAATAATAAATTTTATTGAAAATAAAGGACTTACCGATCTCCTTGCTTATCTGGCATGCCGTTTGTAATACCTAAGATGAAATTTAGAAAAACAAACATAAGGAGGACAGCAATGTCAACTTTTTCTAACTATCAGACACGACTTAAGGCGCTTTTTTATATGGTGCTTTTTGTCTTAAGTTTTACTCTGATTGCCCAGGCACAGAACTATTATGTTTTGTCGTCCCAACCCAACGCTGACAGTTCCGAATTTTTTTATCAGGAGGGCGCAACACTTTACATGACAGTTTATTCCCAGACTGTTGATTTTAATAACATGGACAAAATGAAATGGGAAATTGAGAAAGAAATGCATAACGACCATGGTATGATGGGCGATATGGGTTCACATTTTGAAGGTACCTTTCAAAACAACTATGATGGGTCTTTCAGTGCGTCTTTTGACTTAAGCCAACTGACAATGGCCGGCCAATGGAAATGGAAAGCCAAACTTGAAGATCACAATAAGAACAAAACCGAATTCCAGGCCATGTTTACCTATATGAGTCAGGAGGGTGATTCCGGGCATCAATATCTGGAAATGAAAGGTCACATCACTCGTATCAACGGGGATACGGTTTTTGTGGATCAGTATGCTTTTATTGTTGATTCATCTACTGTTATTGAAGGTCACGAACATCAGATGATGCAGTTTGCTGACTTGAATGTGGACGATTATGTGGAAGTGGAAGGCACCGGTTTGGGTGGCAATGTCTATCTGGCTCATAAAATTCATTTAGAAGACCACCATGGCTATGATGATCATGATCAGGAAATGGAGGTCAAGGGTAAAATTGAATCTATTTCTGACAGCATTATTATTGTAAATGGTATGGAAATAAAGATCACCGCACAAACGATGATCATGGATCACAATAAAATGACCATCGGACTCGATCAACTTACAGTTGGTTTGTTTGTCGAGGTTAAAGTTCAATTAATGAACGGGGAGAAAGTTGCTTTAAAAATCAAAATTGAAGACTCTAACGATAGCGATAACATTGAAATTAAAGGAGTAATTGATTCTTTAGCTGCAACTTATCTGGTCATCGATAACCAAACCATTTATTTCACTTCAAATACCGTGGTCAAAACCGGTCATCATATGATGGGCAGCATTGATGACTTACAGGTTGGACAGTTGGTTGAAGTTAAAGCAGTTGCAGATTCCGCAGGCGATTTATGGGCTGTTAAGATAGAAATTGAAAGCATTTATGAGCCTTTCAAAAAGATGACCCTAAAAGGCACCATCGATTCCCTTGGCACAGACTATTTAATGGTTTCCGGTAAAATGGTAACCGTAAACGATAGTACTGAAATCTACGGACATCATCACACCAGACTTAGTTTTAACGATCTGCAAAAAGGGCAGGTAGTTAAAATTAAAGCCCTTCTGCAAGATGATGGCAGCCTTTTAGCTTTAACCATAAAAGTGAAAGAGCTTTGGTCCAAATACGTAGAACTTGAAGGCACAATCGAGTCTCTTGATGCTAACGGTCTGACAGTACAGGGTATATACTTTCAGGTAGATTCTAACACCGTATTCTTTGGCCACGACCATCAAATGCTCACATTTGCCGATTTAAACATTGGTGATTTTGTTGAAGTAAAAGCAAGACGTCTCAGTGATGGTTCTTATTTAGCTTTAAAAGTTCAGTTAGAGGATGCTTACAAAATGCATCTCCGGGTTACAGGTGAAATTCAGAATATTACCATGGACTCCGTCCGTGTAAACAATATGAATTTTTCCATCGACAGCCTGACCACAGTTTACAACATGCAGGACAGCCTGGTAAGCTTTACCGATCTTGCCATTGGACAAATCGTGGAAATAGAAGCAGAAATCAATGCCGATGGCACCTATCACGCACTAAAAATTGAAATTGATTATGATCCTAACATGGTTTCCATTAGTAGTTCTCTGTCAGGTAAAACAGAATCCAGCGTAATTGTCCTTGGTACAGAATACAATGTTACACCCAATACGGTCATTCTGGACAGCAGCTTCAACCAGATAGACTATCAGTCATTAGCACCTGGCAACAATGTAACCGTTTGGGCAGTTTCCGGAACGAACGGATACGAAGCGGTACAGATTCAAAGCGGATCTGCTGGCAGCGTTACTGCTCTTGAATCTCAGGTTCAGATCATTAAAACTTTCGAACTGAAGCAGAATTATCCGAATCCTTTCAACCCGACTACGACCATTGAATTCTCCTTAAATCACAACGGATTCGAACATGTTAGTTTAACGGTTTACAACCTGCTAGGTAAAAAGGTCAAAACACTTTACAGCGGTGTTCTGGACAAAGGTAACTATCGCTTTGAATGGAACGGAACCAATCAGGCCAACCAACCGGTGGCCTCAGGATTGTACTTCTACCGCTTACAGGTCAAAAACCAGGCTTCGGTAAGACAAATGATTCTCATTAAATAATAAAGTACACATAACCTGGCACGTATGATGTACCTCTAATCCTCACTCATTTAGCGATGAGTGAGGATTTTTTTCAAATAAAGGATCACAAATGCTAACACAAGAGATGTATTTAATCAGAAACAGCTACAGATCTCTTCTTGAATTTGGGGAATTTCTTGCTAAAGAAGAGGATGCCTATCAGTTGCTGGCCCATGTCATTCAACAGTTTGAACAGTCCATTGAGCAGCGTGTTGTTACCCACAGCAGCCGGGTAGCTTTACTAGCAGAGATTGTAGGCATCAACATGAATTTCTCAAAAAATGAATTACAAAATTTAAAGATGTCTGCTCAGCTGCATGATATTGGGAAAATATTTTTACCTGTCACCTTATTCACCAAAAAAGAAAAGCTTAATTTCGGAGAATGGCAAATGGTCCGCTTGCATCCAGAATTGGGATTTGCTCTGATCAAACAGATTCCCCATCTTTCTTCAATTACAAGCTGCATTTTGGCTCACCACGAAAGATTTAATGGCAGCGGCTATCCCTTTGGCTTAAAGGAACAGGAAATCCCTATGGCCGCCAGAATTATTGGTCTTGTTGATTGTTTCGAAGCGTTAACTGCTCCAAGATCTTACCATCTCCCTTTGTCTGTTAATCAGGCATTGGACAAGATGAGAAGTCAAACACAACAGGGCCTGTGGGATCCTCATCTGTTTAATATTATGGAAGAAATTATCTCAGACCAGGACATCATCAACGACCTGAAGATCGAAGATTTAGAAGTCGTTAAAAATTGATGGAAACAGCGATTGACGTTTTTAATGGTTTAGCTTGAACAGAAATTCCTATTCCGGACTTTTGTTCATCGTAATGGGCCCACATGGCATCCAACACAGATGTCGCCCAAATGGCAGCCAATGTCCAGAGCCCATATTGTCTGATCCTGTACCATCGGTTGTATTGGTCATAGGCTCCTGAAAGTCGTGTCACATCATTGACCGCTTTATATTTATTGTGGTAGTGTTTTTCCAAAAAGGCTGCAGTTGTCGTAAAAATGGCGCTTCCGGTAAAGGCGCTAAAAAACAAAACCGCTTTTTGCTTCTGTCCCTTAAAATATTGTCCCCACCCAGGCACCAGAAGTGACTTTATGCTTGCTTCCGGTCTTTTATCTTTTAGAAAAATGTAACGGGTTATGGCAGGCACTCGCTTTACCTGTTTTAACTCTTTTTTTTGCTGTTCAAAAAAAGCAATGATTTTAGGGGAAGTCGTTACCGGATCAAACTGATACTGGGGGTCAAGTTCCAGGATTGTTAAAAAATGCGTTCGTGCCGAATCTAATTGACCCAGATTAAAATAGGCAAATCCCAGGTACTTGTGAATTTCAATCAATTCCTGTTGTGAAAATGAAGAGGTTTGTTTGAGCAATCTTTGCCCGGTTTCGATGGTTTTCTCAAATTGTAATGCTTCGTAAAGTTCCTTTAATGAAGCTGCTTGTTGGGCATTTAACAATGAAGTAAAAATAAGAATATGAAGCAGGGATATTGTACTATTTCGCGTAAACGATCTTAAAACTCGCCAAATGTTTTGCTGACCGCACCACCAACCAGTAAATTCCCGATGAAACCGCTTGCCCCTGATCATTTCTTCCCTGCCAGTTAAAATATTTGCTGCCACCAATATTTCCGTTGAACAACGATTTTACATGTTGTCCTCTCAGATTATAAATATCTATTTGATACGAAGCAAATCGGGGGAAGTCAATTTGCAGAGAAATTTGTCCGTTAAACGGATTTGGGTAGCCGTTAATTAAAATCTCAGTTTGAGGTAAACGGCTTCCGGAAAATGGTTCAATGGCTGTAGTTGTTTCTACCAGAATATTAACTTCGGACACTGGAACGCCTGTACTATGATCGTATCCTCCAATAACGTAAATCGTATCATTAAGCGCTACTCCACATAATCCACTGCGGGGACTGGGCAGAGATGGGCCTGTTTGAATATTTTCACTACCCGTATCAAAAATCTCGACCAGATCTGATTTGCCCCCTGGGGTTTCTCCCCCAATTAAAAAGAGACTATCATCTTTAACTACTGTAGCGCCGTAAGCTCTGGGCTGAGATAATGAAGACAGCTGTTCCCAGGCTTTATGCATGGCATTTTTGTTCCATTTGTAAGCTTCATCACTCATGCCATAATAGTAGCCACCAAACATATAATAGACGTCATTCACACTCGCCCCGAATTGAGCTACTCTGGGGAATGGACATTTTTTGCTTTCCTCTTCCCATTGGTCCCGGGATTCATCGTACCATTCAATTTCTTTAGTTAGTTCATATTCATTTTCCTGACCACCAATAACATAAATATGATCATTTAAAATAAAGGCCACATGACCTTCCCGGGCTTCGTGAATTTTTTGCACATCATCCCATTTATTTTGCACAGGATCGAAAACCTCAACATCTTTGATTATTTCTTTGGAGGTTCGTCCACCAATTAAATAAATTTTACCATCGAAGACTACGGCCGCTGCATTGTAGCGTTCCTTTTTAAAGGGTGGAATCGCGTTCTCGATCCAATTTTGTTGTACCGGATCATAACATTCTACCGTATTTAATACTTTATTATCTAAGGACTTACCGCCTAATACATAAATTTTATCATTCAGTACTACGCAGGTAGCTCCGGCTCTTGGAGTGTTTAGCGGTAAAAATGTTTTCCACTCTTTACTGTGTACTTTTTGTAGAAATAAAGCACCTAAAACTACAACGATTAAAATAAATTTTTGTATTTTCATTTCCCTTTAACCTCTATTTTCAAATCTGATAATAATAATGCAAAAATAATGCCTTATTTTTTTAATTGAATTCTTTTTTCCACGCGTTCGCCTGGCTTAACCAACACCGTATCTGAGTAAATTGTAAAATTAGGATTTTCAACTGTTAACTGATGACGACCAGCCGGGACATCCAGCTTAAGCGGTGTAATACCCACTAAGGAATCATCCATAAAAACCCTGCCCCAGGGAAAGGCACTGATTTGTAAAACACCCGTCTTTGGTTGCAGATGAAAGACCAGAGTGTCCGATTGGCCCGGAAAGATCTCGATGTTTTTAGTCAAATTCTGATAATTTGGATTCTTCAGAGTAATATGGTGACGCCCAGCGTTTAGTTCAAACGCTTCGTTTAAAGGTGTGGTATCCACAAAAATACTGTCAATAAATACCTCAGCCCAGGGAGTGCACATGATAAACAACCGACCTTTAAACACTTTTTTGCGCTTAACAGTTTCAGGAAGCACAATCTTTTTAGCTCCGGGTTCGGTCAGATCCTTTTCCGGATTTGCTGCTAAGGGGGCGGCGGTCTGGTTCCGGGATAAACTTTGATTTTCTGTAATGGGTTTTCTGATGACTTTTTGAGTATCTGAACGAAGGGTTGTAACCGTGTCCACCTGTGTTTGCTGGCGGTTTGTTTCAGGATTATTCGGTTTTTTTGTCAGATAAAAAACCGAGAACAGGACAAAGAAAATTAGTATCAGTGATGAGTAAACGAAAATTTTTTGCTTTTTGGTTTCCTGCACGACCCTTATGGGCTCATTTTCTTCATGTTTTTCTAGCTCAAACTCTTTTGGATTTTCAAGGAACTTTAAAAATTGCTGTTGATCCAGCCGATTTTCTTTTAAAGATGGATGATCCAGAATAGCCTGCAAAGACGGCAGCCTTTGTTCCGTTTTTTTTTCCAGCATGGAATTAACCAATTCATTCAGCCAATCTTCACAATCGGAGCGCACGGAGGACAGGGGTTTGGGATTCAGAGTGAGTACCCGATTGAGAGTGTCCACAATGTTATGTCCAAGAAAGGGATTAAAACCAGCGCAAATTTCGTAAATGGTCACCCCCAGGCTAAAAATATCGCTGCGTACATCGACTTTCTTACCCATAGCCTGTTCCGGGGACATGTAAGCGGGTGTGCCTACGGTAGATTGCTGAAGAGTCAAATTGGGTAAATCCGTACTGGTAGCCAGGCCAAAATCAGTTATTTTTACACAGCCATCTTTACCGATCATGATATTGGCTGGTTTAACATCTCGATGCAAAACACCGTTCTTGTGGGCATAATGGAGCCCTCTAGCCACTTCATAAAAGATGTAACAAACAACGGGCAGCGGTAAGGGGTTCCATTCTTTGATCAGGTCATCCAAAGGCTGTCCGTCTACATATTCGAGGATCAGGTAAAAAGAGCCTTCTGCGTCTCCAAAGTCAAAGATATTAACAATATTGGGGTGGTTTAAACGTGCACAAATTCGGGCTTCCCGTTTAAAACGTTCCAGGAGATCCGGTTCATCATTAATATTTTTATTCAGCACCTTCAAAAACACCGGTCGATCCAGTGCTACTTGTCGGGCCAGATAAACAGTAGCAACCGGTCCGCGATTAATTTCCTGAAGAATTTCGTACCCCTCAAGTTTCATCAATCATGCCCCACTCTTTCAGATGGTAATAGAGCCAACGCCTTGAAACGCCTAAAATCTGAGCGGCTTTAGTACGATTGCCTTCAGCCAATCTTAATGTTTCGACCACGGCATAATGAGTGATTTCTTTTAATGTCTTTCCAATTGGAATGGGCAAACTTTGCTCCCTCAGATTAAAATGATCCGGTGAAATTTCTGAATCTCGGCACAGAATGACCGCACGTTCAATAGCGTTCTCCAGTTCACGTACATTGCCCGGCCAATTATAGTCTTGTAATAATTGCAGGGCTTCTTTTGTAAAGCCTGAGATTTTTTTCTGATTTTTAGCGGCATATTTTTTCAGAAAGTGCTGGGCCAGAAGGGGAATATCCGATTTTCTCTCACGCAGCGGAGGCATTTTTATATTGATCACATTCAAGCGGTAATAAAGGTCTTCGCGAAAATTGCCTTCCTGTACTTCCTGCCAGAGATCTTTGTTGGTGGCAGCCACAATTCGTACATCCGCCTTTCGGATCTGTGTTTCGCCTACCCGCTTAAACTCGCCTTCCTGCAATACACGCAACAATTTGGTCTGAATGGCCATAGGCACATCCCCGATTTCATCCAGAAACAAAGTTCCGCCATGTGCTTCTTCAAAAAGACCTGGCTTATCCTCTACGGCTCCGGTAAAGGCCCCTCGTTTGTGACCAAATAATTCACTTTCCAAAAGATTCTCAGACAAACTGCCACAAAAGATGGGGATGAAAGGTTTGTCTTTTCTTGAAGAATGTGCATGCAGGGCGCGGGCTACCAGTTCTTTTCCTGTGCCACTCTCACCTTCGATGAGAACCGAGGCCGAAGTATCCGCCACATCACGTACCATTTCTAAAATTTGTAAAATGGGCTGACTTTTGCCGATGATCTCCGGAAATGATTCAGAAAGAGAGATTTGCCGCTTTAAACTTTTGTTTTCGTGCTGGAGTTTTTCAAGGATTTTGGCATTACTGAGTGCAATAGTAGCCTGGGTGGCAAAGGTCTTCAGAAAATCCAGACTCTCCTGATCAAATTGATTTACATCGGCCCGACTGTCCATGTAAATTGCCGCAATTATCTTGCCCTGATCAATAAGAGGGGTACAAATGACTGACTTGATTTGTTGCAGAATGATGCTATCGGCACCCGAAAATCGTTGGTCCGCCTGAGCATCAATGCTCAGAATGGGTTCTCCTCTCTCCAGAACGCGATTCACTACACTGGATGAAAAACCGCGCATGGATTCAATACTCTGATTTGTAATATTTCTTGCCGTAACCACGGTAAAATCATCACCATTGTTTTTCATGAGAATAAAACCGCGTTCGGCATTTAATGCTTCCATGGCCAGATCCATAATGCGATCCAGCAGTTGCTGACTGTCGTGAATGGAATTTATTTCTTCACTAATTTTCAACAAGGTCTGGAATGAATCTTTTACACTCATAATTTGGTCCTTCATTTTTACGGAATTTGAAAAGCGCCCTCTCTGGAGCCACTGGTATTTCCGTACTCATCCACAATATAAATGCGCCATAAATACTCTCCAGGCGTAAGTTGATGAATGAAATCGAAACTTGTAACATCTGAGGCAATCGGACTGATGGTTTTTACAGTGCTGATGATGCCATTGTTAATTTGAAAAATTTCTAACTTGTAAGAAAAAGGGAAATTCAAATAAATGGGCTGCCATTGAAAGTGAATGGTATCGGAAGTGATCGTTTCCAGGCCTACCGGTGAGATTAGCTGCGCAGATTGTTGAATCACCCGGGTTAAATAGTTATGCCGGGATGTGGCCCAGTATCCTACGTCGTCATCCGCCTTGAAAATAATTTCCTTACCAATCAGTTCCTCAAGATGATTAATGTTAAGGTCATTCACGTTAAGGATGGAATAAAATTCACCCGGGTCTGCACCTGGTGCCAGGGTATCCGTCAGACCAATCGCCGGAATCTGCACATAGGCCATGTGCAAATCTCCAATGCCATCGGCATCATTCAGACGGATTGTAAAATGTAAAAAATAGGTATCTTCTACCGGAAACCAGCGCGCCTGATGATGACTCTCAATATGAATTTCTTCAAAGACAGGTAACTGATCGATCAAAAAACTCAAATTCGCTTTGTTTTTCAAAAAAAGAGTCATCGAATCACGACTGAATTCCCCACCTCCTACCACTACGGTGTAACTATCCGGTTTAAGATTGTTGAATTCAAAGACACCCTGTTCATTGGTCAGTGTAATTAAGTTCAGGGGATTTAACTGAACCGATACCAGTGAGAGAGGCTTGTGTGGAGCATAATAAGTTTTAACTGTTCCGGTCAGGGGCAAACCGGCCTGCCCATCCAAAGGATTATCACGCGGTGCATCGTCGATACAACCAGTTAAAATTAAAAGAATTAGCAAAAAATATCGTGTCATGTTTCAATTTATGAAATTTTGCTCATGTGTGCAAAATTGTAACAACCCTTACTTTTTTCTGGTTCAACATTTAAATTACAGACTGTTTGAACTTCAGGACATTCCTTCCTTCTTAAAGAAAGAACCAAATTTCAATGGATTTAAATTCCATTCTAATATTTTTTTGAAAAAAAAATTTGCATTCCGGTAAATTTTTTGTAACTTCGGACTGACTGGTCAGTTCTAATATATAGAACCAATAAGTTTCATTTAGGAGAAATTAAAATGATCGGTGAATTAACACCTTTACAGCAGGAACGGCAGGAAAAAATTTTACAGGCTGCCGCCCGCTATTTTGCAAAGGTTCATTACCACATGGCCGACATGGATTCCATTGCCAAAGATGCGGGCGTGGGCAAAGGCACGCTTTACCGCTATTTTAAGAACAAAGACGACCTTTACTTAAAAACCATTCAATACCTGAGTTTGCAGGCTTTTGAACATCTGCATCAAAAAGCAGGTAACGCCGGATCATTTGGCGAATATCTGGAGATCATCATTGATACGGCTATCGACTATTTTGTTGAACGTCCGGAAACCTTTTCCATGGTTCTAATGTCCAATTTGGCCCGTATTCCCAGCATTCTACAGGTCATGGAAGAATCCACCAAATCCTATCTGGAATCTTTTACCAAACGCATGGAACAGGCCATAGCCAACGGCGAAGTTCGCCCCTTAAATCCGGCACACGTCTACAGTACCCTTTTAGCGACCATTATTAACGCAGTGCATTCTATTCTGTTACGTAAAAGCGGTTCACCGCAGGAAATGAAAGAGACCATCAAAACCATTTTACTGGAAGGTTTGATTAAGAATAAGGAGCAGCAATGAACAAAAATTCGTGGTTCAAATGGAGCTGGATGATTGTCCTTCTCAATTTACATCTCATCTGGGCACAGGTGTTGCCCTTAAACGAAGCCATCGACATGGCTTTACAACGGAACCAACAGATTAAACGCATGGAAGAGCGTTTAAAACAGAAGGAACATGCGAACCTGGCGGCCTGGGGCAATTTTTTGCCACAGGTAAAATTAGAAGCCAGTTACACGCATTTAAATCGCCCGCTGGACATTGATTTAGACTTTTTACGTCAGGGCCTGCTGGAATTACAGACCAACGATCAGGTGCAAATGGCCAATTTAAAAAGTTTAATTTTAAATGGTCGCCCTTTAAACGAAGTGGAGTTGGCAGCTGTTCAGCAACAGGCCTACTCTGCTCTGGACGCTGCCCTGCCTCCCTTTGCCTTAAGTTTTAAAGACCAGGATTACCGAACCGCTACGCTGGTTGGTGTTCAGCCTATCTTTTTAGGCGGGAAATTAATCGCCGCCAAACGCTTTGCTTCGGCCGAACTGCAGGCCAGCAAGGATGAACTGGCCAAAACACGCAATGAAGTAATCGCCGAAGTAGTACAGCGTTATTTAACCGTAGTTTTTCTGAATCAGGTAGTCCAGACACGACAGAATGTGCTGCAGGGCATGCTGCGTCATCAGGAGCAGGCGGAAAAGCTGTTCAAAGAAGGGCTTATCTCCAAGAGTGATGTGTTACGCGCCCGGGTGGCCGTGGCCGAAGCCCGTCGCAATTTGTACAATGACCAGAACAATTTAAAATTAGCCAGAACCGCCTTAAATTACGCCATTGGCGCCAGCCAATCGGAAGAATTCATCATTCAGGATTCTCTGGCTTACCGGGCTTTACCCGATTCTTTAAACCACTTTTTACAACAAGCGCAAACCAATCAACCGCTGTTAAAACTTTTGGCGGCCAAAGAGAAAGCGGCCGGACAAAAATTTACGGCTGAACGGGCGGAGTTTTTGCCCCAAATCGCCGCATTTGGCAAGTACGAAATGTACCCGGAATATCTTTCACTGTTAGAACCACGCTGGGCCGTTGGTGTTAAGCTGGAATTCAGTTTGTTCAAAGGTTTCAAAGATTACAATCAACTGCAGGAAGCGCGTCATTTAAAGAAAGAGGTTCATTATTTACGTGAACACAGCATTCAGCAAATTGACTTGTGGGTGCAAAAAGCCTATCAGCAAATGCGCAATGCCGAGCATCGCTACCAGCAATTAGCGTCAGACATTGCGCTGGCTCAGGAAAACCTGCGTTCACAGCAAAAACGCTTTGAAGCGGGGCTCGGCACCTCACTGGACGTCATTGACGCCCGCTTAATTCTGGAAAAGGAACAGATTGCCCGGCATCAGGCATTGTTTGATTATTACCAGTCCATGATGGATCTGTTTACCGCCACCGGTGAACCGGAGCGGATTACCGAAATCTGGAATTAAGCGTTTTTGA
>CAYNLJ010000033.1:0-11870 GCA_964398005.1 uncultured Caldithrix sp.
AGCGTAAAGGCTTGCTTCCCTTTTTGGGTCTTTCCGCTGTAATCAAAACAATTTTGCCTTTAACGTCGATAGAATCGAGTATTTCTTCCTGTCCGGTATGTCCGTTAACCAATCCGGCAGTAAAAGCAGGTGTTCTATCCACATATCCCAGAGCAACGGCATTCAATTTGCGTTGTGTTGGTTCGATTAGTTCCACCACATCATTGCCACGTACCCATCCCGGGATAGTAAAGTTTTCTTTTTGGGGTTGCAGACCTGTTTTTTGCAATTCTTCCATCAAAATGGTCAATGCTTTTTCATTTTGAGGCGAACCAACCAGCCGCCCGCCTGCTTCGTCACAAATGCGTTGCAAAACCTTAAAAGAAGCCTGGTCCACAAAGGCTGAACCGCTTAATTCTCGCCAAACTTCTTTTTGCCAGTCACCGGCCATTAAAACCGACAGGGCAAGCAATAGTAAAAGAATAGATTTCATCCGTTTCATTTTAGTCCTCCGTTCCATCTTCAACCCACAAAGGTGTTTTTTCCCAGTCTTTAGCCGCATCCTGAAATTTTTTCAACAAACTGCGGTTGGTCGTTTTGTCAAGTGCACTAAGGATTGCATGGCGCAACAAAATAATCTGTACCCCTTCCGCCAGCTCCAGAAAAATTTCATACATCGTAAAGTCAGAGATTAAACCTTCCAGCACCTCTCCCTCCAGAAGGGTAATTGAAATGGGTGTTTTAAGCATCATTAAAGGGTAAAGATTTTTGTTTTTCACATGAAAGCGGCGAGTCGGATTAAAAATCGGTTGTAGATTTCTGCCACGCACCTGTTCATCGATTTTTACAAGTTTCTCTACATTTTTTGCCAGATCAGTAGGGTAAAAGAATTTAACGTGAACTTTGGGAATTGTAATCAGTTTATTCTGAACATCTTTAAGTACCAAATCATAGCGTTTATTGGCCGCAATGTAGGCCCATTTCTTTTTGTGTCCGGCTAACTGAAATTCAAGCAATGTATTGTTGTCTTTAAATTCTCCAAATACATCGCGCCGGTAATTTTCTTTTAAATAGGTTGAAAGCCCCCTCAAATATCCCATCTCATCTCCTTTGAAAATACGTGATATGTCTAAAAGTAATAAAAAGAAGGCAACAAAGAAAGTAAATTCCGAAAATCCGATCGCCTGGAGTTGATTTCATACTCAATAGTACCTCTTGGCAGTGACGGTCCCCTTAAACTTGATCAAGTTTGAAGTAAGAAGTGTGAAGTAAAAAAATGGCACGACTATCATAAGTTGTTCAGGCAGTTAAATGATTTGGGCAGGTGTTCACTATTAAGGTTCAATCTATAAACTGACAATGATCTTTCACTTTCAAATGCATTCAAAATTCAACTCTCAAAATTCAAAATTTCTTCCTGTGCTTCTTTGTACTTTAGCGGTAAAATTAATTACAGCAGAGTTAAAAAAGGTATGGATTTTAATATCGCTATTGCTGCCTGAGTGGAAGGTAAATAAAAAAAGTGCTGCCCTTGCCCACTTTGCTCTGAACGGCTACCCGCCCCTTATGAACCTGAACAATATGTTTTACAATGGAAAGCCCCAAACCGGTACCGCCGGATTTGCGGCTGCGTGCCTTGTCTACCCGGTAGAAGCGTTCAAAAATTCTTTCATGATATTCCTGCGGAATGCCAATTCCCTGATCAACAACGCTTATTTCCACCTCGTCTTCCTTTATAGCAGCAGAAATATTAACTTCTGTGTTTTCCGGGCTGTAACGAATGGCATTGGTAATCAGGTTCACTACGGCTTGTTCCAACAGCGAAGGATTCATTTTCAGTTTTAAATCTTTATCACAAAAAAGATTTAGTTTAATGCTTTTTTCATCAGCTTGCGCGTGACAAATTTGAATGGCATTTTGCAATACATCAATCAAATATTCTTCACTGAACTGAAATCCGGTGCGTTCCTGCTTCTGCTCCAGCGTGGCCAAAACCATCAAATCTTCAATGATGGAATTGAGCCGTTTGGCCTGTGTGTGAATAATATTTAAAAAACGTTCAGCAGTTTCTTGGTCAGCCAGGGCACCGTCCAGTAAGGTTTCAACAAATCCCTGAATGGAAGTTAACGGCGTCCGGATCTCATGACTTACGTTGGCCACAAAGTCTTTACGGATTTCTTCAAGCCGTTTGATTTTCGTAACATCCGAGAGGACCACCATGGCACCTATAATTTTCCCGCTGTCATCTTTCAGGCAGGAACCATGTGCCTGAATAAAACGCAACGGTTCATCCCTGAAAACAATCTCTTCTTCGATCAGTTGCTGCGTCTTGAGGGCCTGATCAAAAACTTTTAACAATTGACTATTGCGAATAACTTCATGAACCTCTCGCCCTTTAATATGTTCCTCAATACCAAGCATGTCTGCTGCAGCCCGATTAAAGGCGATAATTTGTTCGTCTTTATTGACCGCCACAATGCCCTCGTTCATGCTTTGGAAAATAGCCTGTTGCTGATTTTTTTGTTCATTAATTTCATGAATCTGCGATTCCAGTTTTTCAATCAACTGATTAAAAGTCGTTGAAATCCGGTGTAGTTCAACAGATGGGAAATCCGGTAAACGGACGCTTAATTGACCGGCCGCTACGCGTTCCAGATTGTCGGCAATTTCGACCAGGGGTTTGCTCAATCGATTGGAGACAAAGAAAAAAACAATTAAGATTCCCAAAAAACCCAATAATAAAAACAAAATGATCTGATATTGTAAAGTGGCAAAAATCTGAAAGGCCTGATGATAAGGCATTGAGGTGCGGACTACAGCGATGACCCGTTGTTCCGAAAACACCGGTATGGCCAAATACAAAAGTTCTTTCTCCACCGAATAGCTGTAACGAATATTGTGACCAATGTGCCCTGCTAACGCTTCTTTAATTTCCGGGCGATCGGCATGGTTATCTAATAACGAAGGATCTTTTCTTGTATCAGCAATTACCCGGCCATCCGGTAAAATAACCGTTACAAAAGAAGGCAAATCGAAAAATAGTTGATTCAGTTCCTTGTTTATTTCGGCGAACGCACCCGTTTTAATTTTCGGTTCCACCAGCCGGGCAATCGCTTTGGCCTTAATCTGCAATTCATCAAAGTAAATTTCTTTGATTAATTTTTTTGAAGTATTGACGGTGTAAAAAACAATGATGCTGATAAAAATAATACTAATCAAAGAAAACGACAGGAATATCTGCCATAGCTGGCGTTTATGCGTCATAAATACTCCTTAAATCGGTAGCCTACACCTCTTACGGTTTCAATGTACCTGCCAGCTTCCCCTAACTTTTTCCGTAAACCGACCACCTGCACATCGACTGATCTTTCAGTAACAGGATAATCCTCTCCACGCAGGGCATCAACAATCTGATATCTCGTAAATACCCAGCCCGGACGCTGCGCTAAAAAATAAAGCAGACTGAATTCGGTGTAGGTTAATTGAATGGGCTTATTTTTAACCAATACTTCCCTTCTGCCGGGATGGATTACCAGGTCATGCACCTGGATTACTTCCATTTGATCTGTTTCTCTCTGCGCTCTTCGCCTTAAAACCGCCTTCACACGCGCCAGCAGGATTTTGGTCGAAAAAGGCTTTGGAATGTAATCATCAGCACCCAACTCCAGCCCGGTAACGATGTCGGCTTCTTCACCTTTAGCCGTTAACATGATGATGGGAATATTAGCTGTATCTGATGTATGCTTCAGCACTTTGCAGACATCCAGACCATCGACTCCAGGCAGCATCAAATCTAATAAAATTAAATCGGGCAGGTCTGTTTTAACTTTTCTTAAAATTTCCTCGCCAGTGCGAAAGCGTTCAACTTGATATCCTTCTTTGCTTAAAACATAATCTACCAGATCAAGAATATCATCTTCATCATCCACAATAAAAATTTTTGCTTTGGCCACCTTAATCCTCGTTTTAAATTTGTTTAAAGGCCAATTTCGCAATTAATGTTTCACTATGATTAGCACTTTGTTAGGAATTTATTAAGAATTTACGGCTTGTTCCGTTGCTTCGGTTTTATTGACCAGTTTTTCCGGATTGATTTTGTCCAGGATTGTTTTAACCAGTTTTCTGACGCTTGAACTAACCGAACCCATATTTTCAAGAACTACAAACTCGGGCAACTTTGATTCCAATTGCGCAAGAATCGAAATTTTTTCCTTTAAATGTTCATCGTCAAGCAGAACCAGAAAAAGTGGTGTTTCAAAGCGGTTGGTAAAATCGGATACTTTTTTCAGGAAGTCATCATTAATTTCTTCTGCAAACATGACACAAAACGGCAGCAACGGAATCAACTTCTCCATCGTTTCCAGGTGGTTGGTATTTTCTAATTCAAACAAATAAAGATAGATTCGGCTTTGATTATTAAGTTCTTCAACAATGTAGTGAACCTCAAAAGGAAAAGTGCATTCTTTCAGATTGGCTTCGGGCCAGACATCCAGAATCTGTTTCCAGCTATCAACGATAATTGCTAATTCTAATATGGACTGCTTCAATTTCCCTCCAGCATTGATTTAAAATTTTGAAGGTTTTCAAAGCCACTGAACAAATGGGGCAGTTTCCTCTTTAAAGGCATTTTCTCTTCCCCTGAAATCTCTTTCTTTTCCTTCTTTGTGGACTTCAATATCTTCCGAAACAGCCGAGTAAGTCCTGACGAAGCCAATTCAGCTTCTTTTTTTGCTTTAACCATATGATATTCATCTTCAGGGATAATGTATTTTTTTTCCAGCCAGAGTTTCAATTTCTTTAGCAAAAAGTTAAAATCGCCTTCGTAAAGATCTCTTAATTCCGGTATGGTTTTACCCTTGTACATTTTGTAAAGCCAGGCTCTTTCTGAAGCACCAAAATCTTCAAAGTTAAGATCAGGGTGCGTAAATAATTTAACTTCTTTCGGAGGAAAGACCTGTAACATTTCTTCACGTTCCTGACGATAATGCTGGCATTCATCAAAAATCTGGACATTATTCAACATAATGGATGGCTTACTGATAAAAGATTCTTCCTTAAAACTAACCTGACCATGTTGCCAGGAAGTCAACACCAGAATAGAAGTTAATGGATCTAATTGACGATATGCGGCATGCACAATCTGACCATTCTCGATTTCAATTCTACCATTTCTTTCGTCCCAGTTAAAAGTCAGAATACCGGTATTTTCCCGGGTGCAAATAGATCGCAATAATTCTACACCATCAACAAAGTCCAACTGACCAATAAATTCATATTGATCATCTTCATTGGGTGCAATAAAAAATTCAGGAAAAGCCTTAAAAAAATATTTCATTTCCTGACGGGTGACCGGCCAGGGTAAAACTTCCTTGGCCCCTATTTGATGTAATGCCTGCCTTTGCCCCTGTTTTAGCTTTGGCACGGTACAAAGTACAGGTATTTCCTCTAATTTTGCTTTCAATTGAATTAACTCTTCCTGGGCCAGATTAAAACGATCACTGATTAAATATATTAATTGCCAATCTTCTAATTCCTTATTCTTAATAAAGGCCGTACAATTTTCAAACCAGCGAAAGGAAATGGGTAAACTTGGAATCTGGGTAATTATTTGATCAAACCATGCCTTTTCTCTGGCAATCACCGCAATGTGGATCATTCCTCTTCCTCCTCCTCTTCTTCCTCGGGCAGTTCGATCGGTTCAACCACATCAATCGACTCCATAATCTGAACCATAGATTGTACATCATTTGTTTCAAAGGTCGTCCAATTTATATTCCAATTCAGCAAAAACTGAGATTGAATATGTTCTAATGATTGATTCTCATTAAGATATGCAACCGCACAGGCCGTCGGAATAGAATGCTGCACCAATGCCTGATTAATCATATAGCTAAAATATCCCACATTGCCTAATTTTTGCGCATTGATTAAAAAGATGAAACCATTAATTTGTTCTGATAATATAGAAAGCAGTTTTAACAATTGAGGACTGGCTAAAATCCCAATCATTATAATTTCGAGTTCCTGTCCCAATGAAAACTTTATTAGATACATATTGTATTCAAAGATCACACGATCAGGACCACCGGCAATGGTTGCCAAATAGTGCTTAAGTAATTTTTCATCATCACTGATAACCACAATCTTACCCGGTGAATCAGCTTTTAGTGCGATTATTTCCTTAAGTGTTTGCAAGGTCCTGATGTCAAAAGAAAAATTAATTTTCTGATTTTGCTCACCATAAATGTGTTCAATATCCGGGATCTCTTTTTCGATTAATGCCTCAATCGGTTCATTAACCCGTAGCAGCCCCGTCTTCTTCAGGTGATTTAGAATAAACATGGTTCGATGATTTGGGTAAAAAGGATTTTCAAGAATTTCACCGTACTCTCTGGGCTGCGATATAAATTCTACAAATCCTTCATCCAGGTCCATATTATACAAAGGGAGATCACCAGTATTAACCAGTTGCACCACACTGGTTTCGGATTGAAACTGATGTTCGAGCTGAAAAAGTTTTAAACGCAATTCAGTGATCTGAATGGCGATGGCTAACATTGTATTCTGTATGGATGGAACCAGTTTGCTTGTATCATAGGGTTTAAAACGAAAGGTTCCTTCTTCCCACAACGAAAGATGAAGCAGGGCATCTAACCCTTGATGTGTAAGCACCTGAGCATGAATGATCTGACCGTCTTTAAAATAAATCTCTCCATGATTTCGCTTCATGGACAATTCTAAAATCCCGTTTGTCTGGCGCTTGGCAATCGCCCAAAGTAGAGTCATAAAATCCAGCTTGGCTAATTGTCCCTGCATGAGAATGCTTACTGTTTTGGGAGCTTCAGTCACCCTTTGATGCCACAAAACCACATTATCAGCAAGGTCCACAATGTTCACCGAAGTATCAAAAACCCGGAAAGCACCTAATTCGTAAAAAACAATCCGCTTACTTGCATCCGGAGGAACATTGTAGACAATCGCATGATCCTTCCCATTCAATGACCTGAATAATTGAATGACATTTTCTCTTTTTTCATAAGTTAAAGTCTGGTAATCCAGCAAATACAGTCGGTTAACACCCTCTTCCGCCACGGTCAGTAAAGGTTCTAACTGAGTGTTACTTTGCGCGGTAATTTGGTGGTTCTCCAATGCCTGAACCAGGGAATCACTTTGATTTGTATCGCGGTCTAAAATAATCACAGTGGTAAATTGGGCCATATTATTTGCTTTCTTTAAAACAAACTTCTTCAATTTATTGGTCTGAACTATTGATGTCAAGCTTAAATTTATGATTTTTTAGATAGTTACCTAATATATGGTAAATGACAATACCATAGGCCACACTAACATTCAGAGATTGTTTAATCCCTAACATGGGAATTTCCACAGCCATATCGGCGGCATTAACAAGTTGTTCGCTGACCCCTTCGACCTCATTACCCAATACCAGACACAACGGATAGTCGTAATCCGCTTCGAAATAATTTTTACTGTGAGAGGTATGTTCGAGGACCACTATCTTTATACCTTTTTGTTTAAGTTGTTCAACCACATCTACAGAATGTTTATGGTAGGACCAGGGTACACTATCCGTTGCACCTAAGGCGGTTTTGTCAATCTCAATTCGTGGTGGTTGAGCCGTAAAGCCGGTTAAATAAAGATGCTCTATGCGGGCACCATCACTGGTTCTGAAAATACTGCCCACATTGTGCATGCTGCGAATGTCTTCCACCAAAACAGAAATGGGCACCCTGGGTAACTTTTTTAATTGTTCCAGGGTTGGTTGCCTGCTGAAAATTTCATCAAAACTTAATTTGCGAAACGGTTTTTCGTTCATGAAGTTATGACTTTTTCTTTAATTTAACCACAGTCTCGATGTGATAGGTTTGTGGAAACATGTCGACCGGCTGCACCAGTTCAATCTGATATTGATCAGCAAGAATTTTTAAATCACGGGCCAATGTAGTCGGATTGCAGGAAACATAAACGATGGTGCGCGGCCCAATTTTCTTAATTATGCGCACAACTTTTTCGTGCATTCCGCTGCGGGGAGGATCGGTTACAATAACATCCGGTCGCTCGTTAAATTTGGGCATTGTCTGTAGCAAATCACCTTCCACAAATTCTACGTTTTGTACCTCATGTTCCTTTGCATTTTGCCAGGCATCCTTAACTGCACTGGCAACCGCTTCAAACCCCACCACTTTTTTCGCCCTGCCAGCCAGAAAAATACTGATGGTGCCCGTACCCGAGTACAAATCCCAGACTACGCTGTTTTCATCCAACTCAGCAAATTCAATGGCTTTCTGATAAAGCTTCTCTGCCTGTTTGGTATTGGTTTGGAAAAAAGAATTAGCCGAAATCTTAAAAAGAAATGGTCCAATTTTATCAGTAATGTAAGGCCTGCCGTAGAGTAAATTTTCTTTTTCTCCCTGAGCAATTTGTGCCAGCCGGGTATTGACATTGTTAACAATGCTTACCACCTGCGGGAACTGCGCTGCCAGTTTTTCTGCCAGATCTGCTAAACGTTTCGGTTCATCGGTCGCCGTCACCAGGTTTACCATAATTTCATGATTAAAGGCACTTTCCCGGATTACCAAAAAGCGCAAGTACCCCTGATGACTTCTAATTCCATAGGGGGTTAAGTTATTTTTCTTTGCGTAATCGGCAATAAAATTTAATACCTGGTTAGCAGTTTCGGATTGCAATAAACATTGTTCAACGTGTAATATTTTATCAAAGGTGCCTGGCACGTGTAGGCCCAGAGCAAAATTTTTAGAGATTTCATCCTGATTCAGTTCTTCTGGTAGTAACCAGCGCCTGTCCGAAAAGGAAAATTCCATCTTATTGCGGTAAGCGAAATAGCTGTCAGAAGGCAGAACCGGCAAAACATTAAGTTGTTCAAATCCACCTATTCGTTCAAGGCTTTCGCTTACGATTTGTTGTTTAAAGTGCAACTGATCCTGGTAGCTCATATTTTGCCAGGTACAGCCACCGCACCAGTCAAAATATTTACATGGTGGTTGTACACGATATTTTGAAGGATTAAGCAATTCAGTAACATAGGCTTCAGCAAAATCTTTTTTTCGTTTGATGATTTTTGCCTTTACCCGATCGCCGGGTAGTGCCCGTTTCACAAAAATCACATAATTATCAATTCGACTTACACCCTGACCGCCAAAAGCCAGACGTTCAATCATTAATTCATATTCATGCCCTTTTTTAACAGGATATGTTTTTTCGCTCATTGCATGTCTCTCACTACACGTTTAACCGCCAGGCCAAGGCTTTCATCTCCAAACATGGCCAATTCGTTTTTTGCGGCATCGTTCAGGATATTGGCAAATTTACGAATTTTACGAAAAGTTTCATAGCTTATTTGATCATTGCTTAATGGGAAAATCGATTTATTGGTTAAAAGTGGATCGATATCCGCCTTGATCAGCCCCATTTCAACCGCCCGATCGAATTCGCGTGTCCCTGGAATCGGCGAAAAGGACGCCAGACGTACCTGAACACCCAGATTATTTACAAAAATAATACTGGCAATAATTTCTTCCAGAGTTTGGCCGGGTAAACCCATTATGACATAAGCTTCCAGATCTTTAGCTTTGTAACCCGCGGCCTTCAGATGTTCTACAGCTTCTACCATGGCCTGATCACTTACTTTTGAGTACATGTCGCTCCAACGATCTGCATTGGCCGTTTCAAAACTGAGGCGAATGGTTTTGAAATTGGTGGCAAACATTAATTTGGCCAGCGTGCTGTCAACGTATTTTACAAATAAACCATTGGGGGTGTGCAATCTTAAGGGCATTCTTTTTTGCAGTAATTTTTGTAAAATAATTTCAATATGCTTTTTCTTTGCAATGAACAGTGCGTCGTCGTAAAAGGCAAAATCGCGCAACCGGAATCGACGATACTGGTCACTTATTTCTTCCACTACACGTTCAGGATTACGTTGCGTGAATCGCATGGCAATTCGCTTTTGAGCACAAAAAGAACAATCGTACGGACACCCCCTTGAAGTCATTAAAATCAGATAGTCCGGATGGTTTAACAGGTCAAAGGCTGGATAGGGATAATCGTCCAGCGTTTGGGGGATTTTAAACGAACTGTAAGGGATAGAAAACAGGTCACTCAATAGTTTTAAGGTTTTTATTTCTCCCGGCCCGGTAATCAGGTAATCGGGTTTGATGACTTCTTTAGCATGTTCCGGACACAGTGAGGCATAGATCCCGCCCAGAATGACAGGTTTGTCAGGCAGGTACCTGCGCACCAGCTCTACTACTCTTTTAACACCAGGATACCAGTAGGTCATAATCGATGTAACCAAAACAGCATCTACTTCCTGATGATCTTTTAACTGGCTAATAAATAGTTCTTCCGGAATGCCATAGCGGGCATAATGGCGCGGGATGTGTTTTAATACGGCTGGCTTTTCTACGATGGTGCGGGGGAAATTACCCACTCCGTATTTTTTAACTTTAACTGTTTGATCGGTGGCGTATTTGTCCAGGCAATCGATAAAAGAAATCTCAAATCCCTGACTACGCAAAAATGAAGCCAAATAGAGCAAACCCAATGGTTTACTCCATAGATCATAAGCCGTAAAATCATAAATCCAGGGATTGATTAAAAGTAACCGGTGAGACATTTAATTTCTAAAAAGGTTAAACATTTTGCATTCAGGCAACCTGTTCATTAACAGGATCTGATTTTTTAGAACGTCTTCCTTTTTTCTTCTGTGCCTTCTGCTTTTCCTGCTCGGTTAGCAACTCCTCATGGGTTTCATAATTTTGTGGTTCCAGTTTGTACCGGTTCACCAATTCCACCCAGGCATCCAGTTCGGCTTTCACAAAACGAATGGTACCTTTTTCCGAATCAAAATAGGAGGGGATTTCATCATTAAATGCCTTTCGTGTTAAATCGAAAGGACGATTAAAGCCAAGATAGCGGGCAGCAGTGGCCGCATTCCACTTCGATTCTTCATCTTCAGCATAACCTGGTAAGCTGTAACTCCAATCGGTTTTAAGGTGTTCGGCCAGCCATTCAGGATTTTCTTTATAAATTTTGTCCAGTTTTTGTTTAAATCCTTTTCCACGCTTGTAATTAATTTGAGCCAAACCGAAGTGCGCGTACAGCGAAGCCGGAAATTCTTTTTCAATCTGCTTGTAAATTTCTTCGGCCTTATCCAAATAACCCAAACGCATATAGGCCTGAGCCAACTGATGTAAGGCAACATCACTCTTTTCAGATTGCGTATAAATTTCTAAATGCTTTACGGCTTCATCAAATTTTCCCAATTTCATCAAAGCTTTGGCAATATTTTTATTGGCTATTGGGTCTTCCGGTCGAAAAGCCAGTGCATTATTTAGATCATCAACGGCATTCGCATATAAATCGCCGTTCATTTTGTTTAAACCCCGATTCAGGTGCACATAAAATTTTATCTCATCGCTCAGGGGTTCGTATTCAAAATCGTTGTAATAGAAATCCAGACTACGCGTAGAAATAATTCGGGTACGTCCTCTGGAACGTTTGTTATTATTAAATTCTTTCAGGATTTTGGAAAAAAAGATGCTGAGCTTTCTTTTAACTTCCGGTTCATTTACCAGAATAATATTGGAACCGTTGTTTTCCATTTTGATGTCTTCGGAAGCCTCTTCGAAGTGCTCATTTATTTTTTCTTTGGCACGATGAAAAACGTTGTTTAAAAACTCGTTCACCATATTAACCGGCGATCCCAGTCGCATATCCACATGACTACGGTCATAGCCTATTTCACAACAATAGGAATAATTAAAAGTTACTTTGTTATCGCTATAAGACCATTTTTTAAGGTAAGTTGATAATAAGTGCAGATTAAAAAAATTCATACCTTCTCCTTT
>CAYNLJ010000034.1:0-11870 GCA_964398005.1 uncultured Caldithrix sp.
CCCTTTTTGATTTAAGAAAAATAGACTTTTCCTATCGCATCGACCCTCATGACCCAGTCGTTTTGATCGATCCGCAAAAGATGGAAAAGGCGCTTCGGGAATTGGTGCAAAATGCCTTAAAATATACTCCAGAAGGCGGCAAAGTTTTGTTACGTGTAAAATTGGATGGCAATAAAAATCTGGTGTATTTGTCTGTTGCGGATAACGGTATCGGCATTCCACATGACAAATTAAACTTAATTTTCGAACCCTTTTACGAAGTTCAAAACGAAATGCATCATTCCAGTTCTAAAACAGAGTTCATGGGAGGCGGGATTGGCGTCGGTCTTTCGATGGTTAAAGAAATTACAGAAGCACATGATGCGGAACTAACGGTCGAAAGCAGTCCCGGTAAAGGCAGTATTTTTACCATTATTCTGAAAGCTGCAATTTAGTCACATCAGACGATTTTTATTAAAAGCTAACACGCTCTTTCTTTAAAAGTTTTAAATTTTGAATTAGAAAGAAGTCATCCTCTTGAAAATTCTTACCCGCTGCCTCATATCTTTCATGGAAAGATTTTCAAGCCGTTTAAAACTAAAATCTTCTACATTAAAGGAAGCAATGGTACTGCCGTAAACCATGGCTTTTTTCAAGGTTGCCAGATCAGTCATTCCGTTTTTTGCCAGGTACCCCATAAACCCACCGGCAAAACTATCTCCGGCGCCCGTTGGATCAACCACTTTTTCAAGGGGAAAAGCCGGCACGAAGAAGAATTCATTCTCATGGTAAAGCATGGCGCCGTGTTCTCCCTTTTTAACGATGACACTTTTAGGTCCCATGGCCGGGATGGCTTTGGTGGCTTTGATAAGCCCTTTTTCACCGGTTAATTCTTTAGCCTCTTCATCATTTACAACGAGAATATCAACGACTTTCAAAACTTCTTCCAATTCCTGCCGCTTGCCGCTGATCCAAAAATTCATGGTGTCCAGAACAATTAATTTGGGTTCATTGATTTGTTTTAAAACATCCAGTTGTAATTCCGGATCGATATTGGCCAAAAAGACAAATTCAGATTCCTTGTAATTCTCAGGGATGACCGGCTGAAAGCGTTCAAAGACATTCAAATAGGTAAACAGGGTTTCACGTCGGTTCATGTCATCAAAATAGCGTCCTCCCCAGCGGAAGGTTTTGCCGCTTTCCATGTAAAGACCATCCAGATTAACGCCTCGTTTTTTAAGAAACGAAATTTTTGAGGCATCAAAATCTGATCCCACCACACCAACTACGTTGACCGAGGTAAATAAACTGGCAGCCGCACTAAAGTAGAGGGCGGAACCGCCCAATGAATCTTCAACCTTGGCGGTTGGTGTTTCTACGGTATCATAAGCAATCGAACCGACAACTAACAAGCTCATGTTTTCTCCTTTACATGTGTTCCGGGGCTGAAATACCAAGGACCTTTAATCCGTTGGCAATAATAATTCTAACAGCATCAATCAAATTCAGGCGTGCCTGGCTTAAGGCCAGATCATCACTGATGACACGGCACTCCGTGTAAAATTTATGAAACAGAGAGGCCAGTTCAAACAGGTAATTCACCACGCGATGGGGTTCAAAATTCAGCGCCGCCATCTCAATGGTTTGCGGGAATTGAACCAGATGCTTAATCAGATTAAGTTCTTCTTTGCTGTTCAGCAGGTTAAAAGAAACCTTTTCTGAACGTTCAACTTTTCTTTCCTCAGCCAATTTCAAAATGCTGCAAATTCGGGCATGAGCATATTGAATGTAAAAAACAGGGTTTTCATCAGATTGTTTTTTTGCCAGCGTTAAATCGAAATTCAAATGGGAATTCATGCTGCGCATCAAAAAGAAATATCGGGTCACGTCCACCCCAACCTCATCCATCAGTTCATCCAAAGTGATGAAGTTTGCCCGACGGGTGGACATTTTTACTTTTTCTTCCCCTTCGTACAAGGTGACAAACTGGTGGATTAAAACTTTGATCTTGTCCACCTCATAGCCCAGGGCTTTAACCGCTGCCAGCACATCGGGGTAGGTGGCAATATGGTCGGCTCCAAAAACATCGATGATTAAATCGAAGCCACGTTTGACCTTTTCCACATGGTAGGCAATGTCAGGTAAACGGTAGGTCGGTTCACCGCTGCTTTTAATAATCACCCGATCCTGGTCAAAACCTAATTTACTGGTCAAAAACCAGACGGCACCATCCCGTTCGGCAACCAGACCTTTTTCCCGCAGTTGTTGCACCACCTGATCAATTTTGCCTTCTTCGTACAAAGATTTTTCATTGTAAAAAACATCAAATTCAAAGCCAAGACGCTTAATTGTTTTTTTAATATCAGCAAAAATGACTTTCTCGGCGAATTCCTTAAAATAAGTCACATCATTCTCTGCTTTTAAGGCATCACCCTTTTCTTTGTAAATCTCTTTGGCAATATCAATGATGTACTGGCCCTGGTAGTATTCTTCAGGAAAATCGATCTTTTGACCACAAAGTTCAAGATAGCGCAAACGGACAGAATCCCCCAAAACGCGCATCTGGCGGCCGGCATTGTTAAAATAGTACTCCCGGGTTACCTGGTAACCTATGTTTTCCAGCAGACGGGCAAGAGTATCGCCAAGCACAGCACCACGGCCATGCCCAATGGTTAACGGTCCTGTAGGGTTGGCGCTGACAAATTCAACATTAGCTGTTTTTCCCTGCCCCAAATCCGACTTACCATAGGCTTCTTTTTGATCTAAAATTTCAGCCAGTTGAATGTACAAATTTTCATTCGAAGCAAAAAAATTAATAAATCCGGGACCCGCAATTTCTATCTTTGAAATAAATCTTTCGTCCTTATCAATAAAATTGACAATGTCTTCAGCAATCTGGCGGGGATTTTTCTTTAAATGACGGGCCAGCTGTAAGGCCAGCGTAGAAGCAAAATCGCCAAAGGCTTCTTCTTTAGGCCGCTCTAAAATGATCTCAATCTCTGACAGTTGGTGCGCATCTAAAAAGCGTTGTAATTCTTTTTGAATATATTCCTGAGTTGTCATACTTCCTCTTCAGTAACTAATTCCATTTGAGCATCAGCGTAAAGTCGTTCGATGCCATAAAATTCCCGTGCCTCATGATTAAAAATGTGCACCACGACATCCACAAAATCCAGTAATACCCAGCGCAAATATTCATATCCTTCTTTGCTGTAAGGTTTAATGCCCTGTTTTGTTAATTCATCCTCAATGTGATCACTAATCGCCTTGATCTGCAAAGTAGATTCACCGGTCATAATGACAAAATAATCGGTGTAATCGGTCATTTCTTTTAGATTAATAATGGTAATCTGTTTGGCTTTTTTATCTAATGCCAGATCGGCAATTTTCTTTACCAGTTCGTCTGAGGTCATTTATTCTTTCCTTTAAATATTTTCAACTGATTAAAATCCTGACCAATAATAACTGTAATATCGGCAATTGGATTGGGATTGGTGATCGTTTCAACCAGATCTTCGGAAAGGCCCATTTGCCTGGCTAATTCTTTCGCTTTTTCTTTGGTCTTTTCGGAATTAACCTGGTCAATGATGCGGGTTTTTTTTACTTCAAAAAAAGGTTTACCATTCTTTAAGTAATTCCCGGTGTTAACCACATCATACCTTAAAGCCATTAATCGATCTGCCAGAGACTTGGCAATACCCTGCTGCCCACATCCATTTAAAATTTCCACCTGAATACTGGGCAGATAGGTTTCACCCTGTGCAGAAGTTTCATCTGTAATGGCAGCTGAAGACTGTTCCTCAACCGGGAATTGAGGCAAATCTTCTGTGTTTTCAGGTGTGTTCTGTTCCGTTTTCATCAGCTTTTCAAAAGCGGGCAATTTTGTTTTCAAAACAGGCCATACATAAACATAACCAGCGTACAATAAGCCTGCCACAACGATCAGACTGATTAAAAATTTCAAACTTCCGGCATATGATTTGGATTTTTTTGGAAACGTTCCTCTCCGTTTCTGGACCGATTTCTTTTTTGAAATTGATTGCGTACTTGTCCTTCTGCGATGTCTCAATTTATTTCCCTGTTGTTGTTTTCAGTTTTTCTGAACGTGCGGAATTTAAGGAAAATAAGACTACAAATCTAATTTTTTAATGCTGTTGATTGAAAACGAACTTGCTTCGAACAGTTATTGACAGAGTCATTCTTTGCATTAAAAGTGCAGGGGGATGAGAGTGTCAGCAAAAATTTTTTGAAACCTGATTTTCAAAATCAATTTCTTTACGAATCACTCCGTTGCACATCGTAAACCAACTTAGTGCTCCGTTTTTTGCGAGAAATTAAGGTGGCGTTTAGTAGCCAAAGCCGGAAAATTCACCGATCATCGGACGATAAAAAGGAGAACTGTTGAATTCCAGTGTAATACTGCTTTTATCTGAAATCTGGTAGTTCAATTGAGCGCCACCAAATAAACGGGGTTTGTTTAAATAAAATTGCTGACCAAAGGTATTGTAAGGCGAAGACATGATGCCAATATTTGCCCGAACCCACAGTTTTTCGGAAATCTGATAATCAATGGTATTTAAATAACTGCTTAACATCATGCTTTGGCCAGCCCAGCTGCCAAAGGACATGGAAACCGTATGATGCATCTGCATTTTGTTTGGATTTAAAAAGCCGCTGAAAAGGGAGGCCTGAGGATTGGTTAACACCGAAGAGATATTGGGCTTGGTAGGCTGATTTCTAAACTGCGCCTGAAGCGGCATTACCCACAAACCAATCAACATGATGAACATGAGTGTCAATAATTTCTTGTTCATGGCCCAACCTC
Organism: uncultured Caldithrix sp.; assembly: GCA_964398005.1. Lineage (GTDB taxonomy): Bacteria > Calditrichota > Calditrichia > Calditrichales > Calditrichaceae > Caldithrix. Next base: position 4,805 of record CAYNLJ010000034.1, read on the forward strand.
TTTTAAATTCCTCTCAAATCAGATATTTTTTACTCATAATTTAGTTTAATGTTTCTTAAAAATAAAATCAAGAAAGACAAAAGGCAAGCACCTTGCACATTTTAAACTCTCTAACTAAGACAACTATTTCAATATAATATTATCGATCAGGCGCGCCGGATGAAAAAAGACAGCCAGAGCCAGCAAGACCGGTCGCTTGCCGGGGGCAGGTTCTCCCAAAGTTTCGGCATCCACCGCTTCAATGTAATCAATCTGTCCCGTAGATTCCGTTTCGATCAAATGGCGCATTTTCGACTTAATCGCAGTTAGATCGTAATTGCCGTTTTTGAATTCCTGTTCGGCCAGTTTGAGACTACGATAGAGAACCGTAGCTTCTTTTCTTTGTTGCGGGTTCAAATACTTATTGCGGGAGCTCATGGCCAATCCATCGGCTTCCCGAATGATGGGTGCCACTACAATTTCAACAGGGAAATTAAGGTCTTCCACCATGCGTTTAATAATGATAGCCTGCTGGGCATCTTTCTGTCCAAAAACGGCAAAGTCTGGTTGCACAATGTTAAAAAGTTTTGCCACAATGGTTGTTACCCCTCTGAAGTGTCCCGGTCGGGAGCGTCCGCAAAGTACCTGGCTCAGGTCTTCGGTAATGACGTAGGTTTTGTGCAACGGGCCATACATTTGCTGGTCATCGGGATAAAAAACGGCATCTACACCTTCAGCGGCACAAAGTTTTTCGTCCCTGGCAAAATCACGCGGATATTTTTCAAAATCCTCGCCCGGTCCAAATTGGGTAGGATTCACGTAAATACTAACCACAACTTTATCGGCACGTTTTTTGGCCTCACGGATCAAGCTTAAATGCCCTTCGTGCAAAAAACCCATCGTGGGCACAAAGCCAATGGTATGGCCATTCTTTTTAGCCTCTTTGTGCCAGGCACGCATTTCAGCAATGGATTTAATAACTTTCATGGTCATCCGGAAATTCTTTTTGTTTCACATCCTGCACATAATTAATAAAAGCCTCCAACATGGCTTTACCCAATTCAGCATATCGGCGTACAAATTTCGGCTTAAATTTTTCGTACAGACCAAGCATGTCGTGACTGACCAAGACCTGTCCATCACAGTATTTACCGGCCCCAATGCCAATGGTCGGAATGCTTAAACTTTCAGTGATTTCTTTGGCCAGCAATGCCGGAATTTTTTCCAGTACAATGGAAAACACCCCTGCTTTTTCCAACAGACGTGCTTCTTCTTTTAATTTCTCTGCAACTTCAGCCTCTTTTCCCTGAACACCATAGCCACCAAACAAATGAATTGATTGAGGTGTAAGCCCCAGGTGTCCCATCACCGGGATGCCAATCTCTACAAATCTTTCAATTACCGGCAGTACTGCCTTACCGCCTTCAATTTTAACGGCTTCGGCTCCACCTTCCTGTAAAAAACGGCCGGCATTGCGCACGGCTTCTTCTACACTGGCCTGATAGCTCAAAAAAGGCATATCGGCTACCAATAAAGCCCGATTTACCCCTTTGCGCACTGCTTTGACATAGTGCAACATTTCGTCCATGGTTACCGAAAGTGTATTTTCATGGCCGGCCATTACCATGCCACCGGAATCCCCTACCAAAATAATATCAATCCCGCTTTGATCTAAAATTTCGGCCATCAGTGTATCGTAAGCGGTGAGCATGGCGATGGGTTCACCTTGCTCTTTCATGCGCCTGATTAAAGGAACGGTTATTCGCTTTACCTCTTTTTGAACCGACATGGGTCCATGCCTTTTTTGTTTTACTAACCGGCCTAAATTACAAAGTTCAACTATTAGGGGCAAACAAATCCCTGAGCCAGCAAAGCTGTTACCAATATTAGTACACACTGACACTTAAAGAATTTTAAATTTTGAGTGTTGAGTTTTGAATGAAGTTCTATTTGTGTTGAGTTCTTTGGAAATGTTTCACTTTACAGCTTCACATTGACTTCGGGTTCAAAACAGGTTAATCATTAAAGAAACATAAACGGGGCAAAACAAGCTTTGCCCCTTAAAGATGTTGCGTTAAATCTGCATGTTCTACCTGAACTTGAACGGCTGTGTCAAGCGAGTTAAAGGGGGTCGCAATTAAAGGTCTAATCTACCTTTTTAAAGGACTCGATGATTCCACCACCCAATACTTTTTCACCCTCGTAAAAAACAGCCGATTGGCCTGGGGTAACTGCTTTTTGTGGTTCATCGAAAACCACACGTACACGTCCATCTTCCAATTCATAAATAGTGGCCGGGGCGGCCGGTGATTTGTAGCGGATTTTCACCTCTGCCTTAATCCCCTCTCCGGCATTGGCAATACTCACAAAATTAACCGATCTGGCAACGAGCTCGCTGGAATACAAATACTTCTCCTCACCGATTATGACCCGGTTATTGCGGGCGTCGGTCTCAATCACGTACATGGGTTTGCCAAAACCTTTGCCCAGACCACGGCGCTGACCAATGGTGAAGAACGGATAGCCTTTGTGTTCGCCAACCTTTTGTCCTTCAACCGTCACCAGTTCTCCACCGCTGACTTTTTCTTCCAGGCCATCTACCACCTGGTTTAAAAAACGCCGGTAATTATTATCCGGCACAAAGCAGATTTCCATGCTTTCTTTCTTTGTTGCGGTTTTCAAGCCATACTGTTCAGCCAATTTACGTACTTCCGGCTTGGTAAGTTCACCAAGCGGGAAAAGTGTTTTCGCCAGACTCGACTGTTTGATGCCCCACAGGGCGTAAGATTGGTCTTTTTCTTTGTAATTTCCCTGCCAGAGTTCGTAACGCTGGGTTTGTTCATTAAATTTAACCCGTGCGTAATGTCCCGTGGCAATGTAGTCTGCACCTAATTCCTGTGCCCGCTCAATCAAGGTTTGCCATTTGATTTTGGTGTTACAAAGCACACAGGGATTTGGGGTTCTTCCCTCCAAATATTCAGTAATGAAATTGTCCACTACACTTTCGTGGAACTCGCGGCTAAAATTGAGCACATAGTGCGGAATGCCCAGTTTGGCACAAACCTGACGGGCATCATTTATCGAATCCAGTGAGCAACAACCACTTTCGTGATTTACATTACCACCCACCAGTTCATAATCCCACAACTTCATGGTAATACCAATGCAGTTATAGCCCTGTTCTTTTAAGAGAAGAGCCGCAACAGAGCTGTCCACGCCACCACTCATGGCTACGACTACGGTCTTTTTATTTTTTTGTGACATGTATTAGAAATCCCTTTTTTTCATCTGTTTTCAATTGTGTAACGATTTTAGGGGAAAAATCTTTCCCAACAAGATTATTTGATCTATTCAAATTTTATTTCGGCAGAAAGTTCCATCGGCGATATTTGAGGGTAATTATTTATTAAATTTTTTGAAGACAACGACTTCACTACCATTTGGCGAAACATTAAAATTAATTTTGTCAACTAATTGTTCTACTAAAAACAGACCCCGGCCGCTGGTTTTCATAATGTTTTCTTCATCCAGAGGATTTTTGATTTTTTCCGGCTTAAATCCTTCACCTTCATCCTGAACGGAAATCTGTAAACCTCCGCTTAAGGTAGTAAAAGTAATAGTAATTTTTTTAGATTGATCATCCTTATTACCATGGTGCAGGGCATTATTGAACAATTCCGTAATAGCTATCGACAAATCATCACAGGCATCCTCATCGAAAGCCAATTCCCGGCTGATACGAGCTGTAATCTCTTCCGCTTCAGGTAAATATTTAATATCACTCGGAAAGACAACCCGATATGTTCCCTTTTTCAATAATCCCATCTATATTTCCTCTTATCTGAAAAAACAATTTAGAGAAGCGGGTGCAGGATGTCAAAAGAAATTGATATTAATTAGCTTACATTATATCTTTATAATGTGATCTCCAAAGCTTTTAAGACAAAAATATAGCATTACCTGACTGGCCAGCCAAAACCATCTTGATTTTGATGAATGAGGGCATTAGGTTAGCGTTAAAAATAAAGGTGAAAGTACCCATGAACGGAAATCGGATTAATGCACATTTTCCCTGGATATTGTTAATGATCTTAATTACCATTCAGTCTTCACTCAGTGGCTTCACGTTGCCCCCATTGGGTCTGGAATTCGAAGACAAATTGGTACATTTTTTAATCTTCGGTATTCTGGGCTGGTTGCTTATGCGGGGAATGTCTATGGAAACTACGGCCTGGATTCAAAAGAGGAAGGTCGTTATTTCTCTAACCCTGGCCATTTTATTTGCCATCAGCGATGAATGGCATCAATACTTAACCGGCATGCGCAATGCAGACCCGATGGATTTACTGGCTGATACCCTGGGTATTATCAGTTTTATTTTGCTTTTTCTTAAAAAACAAAAGCAATGGTCGGCTAATTCGGGTTCAATTTCAACTGAAAGCCGTTAAAGCGGGCCATCACCGGCCGGTGATCGGAAACATTGCTGGGATAAGATAAATATTGCTGATCTAAATACAATACCTTGCAATCACCCTGCCCATATTCTGCCTGTGCATCTGTCGTAATCATAATGTGATCGATCAAACTTTTAAACGTGTTTGAAATGTAAGAGAATTGATTGGTCAGGCCGGCTGTCAGGAATAGAAAGGTTTGCGGATCATTAAGCATGGGCAAAAAGACATTGGTTGATTCCGGATCGGACAGCACATCGTTCCAGTCACCGAGCACAACAAAATCGGGATCCACACCCTGAGCGATCTCATTTTTAACAAACTGTGACAAATCCTTAATCGCCTCTTTACGACGGGCTTCGTTCTCGCTGCCTCCACTCGCTTTTAAGTGTAATACAATCATATTAAAGTCAAATTTTACGCCTTCTAAATCCTTTATTTGAACGTAGGCTTCAAGCGGGGGCCGGGGAAAGGAACTATTATTCTCAAAAATATTTTTAACCGCAGAAACGGAAATAAATTCGGTTTTGTAAAGAATCCCGGTTTTCTGGTAGCTGCCGTTCCCATAGGTGTCGCTGGAAAGTACTCCCTGCCAGCCATCCAGCTGATTCAAAAGTTCATTGAAGGATCGTACGCTGGCAATTTCTTCAACCCCAATCAGATCAATGTCCAAATCTTTAATAATTTGGGCCACATCGTTAATGGTTTGATTACCGGCCTTAGGAAAGTTTTCAATATTCCAGGTAGCGATTTCCAAACGATCGGTCTGCCCTTCCCTGGCCACTAAAACAGTACTGTCCGGCTGACTCGTTTGATCATCATTATCAACGACACGTCGGTTGCACTGCCAAAAGAGTAAAAGCATCAGACTCAATAAAATCCATTGTTTCATAAAGTTCCTTCTAAGTAATGGGGTCCATTCTTAAAAACTTCAATTACTTACATTAAAAAATTACGGGCATCGACTTTATTTATTTTTACATCTAAAAATAAAATCCCAATGGATGGGAATGCGACGACATAAAGCTCTAAGCCCATTTAATCTTCAACTCTCCAAATTCAAAATTTCTATGTCCTTCTTCGTATTTTTTACCGCGAATCCTTTTGGACCAGCGTCATTAAATTTACTTATTATTCGTCATTAAGAACAACTTTTAATCGAACCATAATACAGAAGCCAAGTTTTAAAGAGATTGTCGATCATTTTTAACTTTACTTTTCCCCAGAATTTCCGATAGTAAATATCAGATAAAAGCAGAGGGGACCCAGTATGGTACAACCAAAAACAAAAAAAGAAACCTATCAACCCGCCAGGGAGAAAATGGCCTTTTTACCTAAAACTACCCGGAAACCCAATAAATTAAATCCGCCACAGGATTTAACGATTGATGAGGTCATCAGGCAGGTCATTAATCACCATATCGGGATCATGATGTAAAATTAATCATAGTAGTAAACTTTACATCCGCAGCCATCCCACATGTCTTCGTAAATTTTCATGCGATCCATGATAAACTGACGGGCCTGCAATTCCGTGTCAAAAGCCCGCACTAAAAATTCATCTTTGTCTGATTTTTCCTGCACCAGATAAGTTCCACCGCACAAAAACAAGCGAATTTTATCAGACACCATCGTATCATGTTCAACCAGCAGCTGGCAATGGGTCAGTAATTCATTAACCTGGTCCATGGTAATTTTTAGGAACTTAACTTTTTTTGCTTCCTGAGCAAGTGTTTCCATGCTTCGTCTCCATTTTCCTTTTTGCTTTAGATTGTCATTCGCTAAACAGGTTACAATTTTTCTAACGTGCTTCTTCACAAAAAACAGTGGAATTAAATAACGACAGCATTTAACTTAAAAAATAAAAAAGGGATTCTACATGCATTCTCTAGGGCCAGTAAAACAAAACGGAACCATTGGTGTTTTGGCACCAGCTTTTCCGGCAAATCCTCAAAAAATCGACAAAGGAATTGATTACCTTCTTGCAAAAGGATTTAAAGTAAAGCAGGGCAAAAGCCTTACAGCCCGACATCTTTATTTTAGCGGTAGTGACGAGCTAAGGGTGGCCGATCTCGAAAATTTTTATGGTGATCCTGAAGTAGATATGATCCTTTGTGCCAGGGGCGGTTGGGGCACCTTGCGTTTATTGGATAAAATCGACTATGCGCTAATTGCGGAAAATCCAAAACCTTTAATTGGCTATTCAGATATTACAACCTTGCAACTGGCCTTTTTAGAAAAAGCACAGTTGCCGTCGTTTTCCGGGCCGATGGTTGCTGTTGAAATGGCTAATGGAATAGATCCCTTTACCGAACAACATTTTTGGCAGCAAATTTTTAATCCCAACCCCTGGTACGAATTTTCTTTTGCCGGAGAGCATGTAGAGGTATGGCACGAGGGACAGGCCAAGGGGCCCTTAATTGGTGGATGCCTTTCCATGATAGCGCATCAATTGGGAACACCGTTTATGCCTAAACTGGAAAATGCCATTTTCTTTCTGGAAGACGTTGGGGAAGCACCTTACAAAATCGATCGCTATCTGGCACAATTAAAACAGGCTGGCATCTTTGATCAGGTTTCTGCCGTCATTCTGGGACAATTTCTGGATTGCATCGACGACAATGAAGACCGCAAAG
>CAYNLJ010000035.1:0-11727 GCA_964398005.1 uncultured Caldithrix sp.
TTTAAAATCATAGCAATTATTGGATTGGGAATGCTGATTTCCTGGAACATAAGTGAAGCATTGGCTCATCATTGGCTAATGTTTTTGTTATTTTCAGCGACTTTAATAATTTCATTCTGGATGAGATTAAAAAAGAGAATGTTTTACACACCGGTTTTAGTAAGTTTGATATTAGCAATAGCTTGTGGAGTGATATGATAAGAGAAAAGGTGGTTATTACAAATAAACATGGTTTACATGCCCGACCGGCGGCGAAATTCGTTCAAGTTGCTGGTAAATTTGAATCGGATATTAAGGTAATTAAAGATGGTCTGGAAGTGAATGGGAAGAGCATTATGGGCGTTATGATGTTAGCAGCAGAACCTGGGAGCGAGATAATTCTCGAAATTAATGGCAAAGATGAGAAAGATGCTTATCAGGCCTTGTTAAATTTAATTCAAAGTAATTTCGATGAAGAACAATAAATCTAACAAAGTAAAACGGGAAATTATTTTAAAAGGTCTGCCCACGTCTCCGGGCATCGGTATGGGGCCGGCTTACATTTTTCGGCCGTTCCAGATCAATATTTCCGAATTGGAAGTCGCCGTGGATGATGTGGAAAAAGAATGGCGACTATTTGAGGGCGCCGTGCAGAAGGTTTATCAACAGTTGGAAAATGCACAGCGCAGTAGCGAACTTTATTATCAGGATCAGTTTTCTGAAATTTTTGAAAGCCAAAAAGCCTTTTTATCCGATGCGGTGTTAATCAATGAAATTAAACAAGAGATTGAACGTTCACATTGTTCAGCAGCTCAGGCTGTTTCCAAGGTGCTTTCGGAAAAAAGCGAGTATTTTATCAATCTTGAAAACAGGTATTTTCGTGAACGCGCGTATGATATCATTGATCTCAAGCAAAAACTGGTTAATGCTTTACTGGGCATTGATGTCGATTACCAGTTAAGCGCACCGGCGATTGTGGTAGCCGAAATGCTCTCTCCGGCTGATACGGTAAATTTTAACCGAAATTTGATCCTTGGTTTTCTTACGGACAAAGGCGGTCGAACCTCCCATGCAGCGATCATGGCGCGCGGGTTAAGAATTCCGGCCGTAGTAAACCGTTATAATTTATCTCATATTATACATGATGATGATTATTTAATTCTTGATGGATTCACGGGTGCCATTATTATTAATCCGACCGAAAAGACGATTAAAAAATACAATGAAAAAAAGAAAGAATTTAAAGCATTTGAAAAAAGATTGTTTAAAGAAATTGAAGCCCCTACAGTTACAAAAGATAACTGCCGGGTTCATTTGTTGGCAAATATAGAATTTGCCCATGAAGTAAATGATGCCCGGATTAACCGGGCCGAAGGTATTGGGCTGTTTCGCACGGAAAGCCTTTTTATTGAAAAACAATCCATGCCCTCTGAGGAACAACAGTTTGCCTATTACAAACAGGTTGTTGAACAAATAGAGGGCGGCGTGGTTACCATTCGTGTTCTTGACTTAGGAGGTGATAAGCTTTTACCCACCAGCGAATATCAGGCAGAATCAAATCCTTTTTTGGGATGGCGGGCTATCCGCTTTTTATTGGATCGACCAAATATTTTTAAAACACAACTAAGGGCCATTTTAAGAGCCAGTGCTTTTGGCAGGGTAAAAATTCTGGTACCCATGGTCTCCTCTGTTGATGAAATCATTAAAGTCAGGGAGATTTTAGAAGAAGTCCAGAATAATTTGCGACAGGAAAATATTGAGTTTGACCCCAACATCGAATTGGGAATAATGATCGAAACCCCGGCAGCAGCCATATTGGCAGAAACTTTTACCAATTACGTTAATTTCTTTAGCATCGGTACCAACGACTTAACTCAGTATGTTCTGGCAATGGACCGAACAAACGAAATGGTCTCAAAAAATTTTAACACATTTAATCCGGCTGTCTTAAGCTTTGTTGAAATGAGTATTAAAGCGGCACAAAAGAAAAACTTAGAAGTAACTTTATGCGGAGAATTTGCTGCCATTCCGGAGGCAATTCCTCTGTTATTGGGAATGGGATTAAGATACTTTAGTATGAATCCTTTTTCTATTGCCGGAGCCAAAAAAATCATTCGATCCTTGAGTATTGCTGAATGTGAAGCTTTGTACCAAAAGGTTAGAAGTTTGCATACTACGCAGCAAATCGAACAGGAATGCCATAATTTTGTAAAAGAAAAAATTGATGATCTGGAATATTTAAAATAGGAGACATCCATGTACACCTTAGACAAATCCGATTATAAAAGCATTTTATTAAAATTTCATCTGCAAATTGAACAGAGTCCGCAACTATTAGATCAGGCGCAGATTAATATTGACCCTTCTAAAATTCGCAATATTGTCTATTTAGGCCTGGGGGCTTCAGGGCTGGCCGGTGATTTGTTACATGATATTTTATTCGATTGTTTAAAAGTACCCATGAATGTAGTGGGCGGCTATTTTGTACCCGGATACTGTACCAAAGAAACCCTTGTTATTGCATCCAGTTATTCCGGACAAACAGAAGAAACCATAGCAGCGACCAAAAAGGCTATTGAAAGCGGGGCACAGGTTTTGGTGGTGACCAGTGGTGGTGAAATGCTCAAACTGGCAAAAGAAAATAATCTATCTCTGATTCAGTTACCGGATAAATTTCGTTCGCGTCATGTGCTTGGTTTGTTGTTCTTTCCTCTTTACCACTTTTTAGGGAAAAATGAATTCATCTCCAATTACGATGCAGATCTCGACGGTTTAATCAAATTTGTAAAAGAATTTAATCAGCGTAATGATTATCCTACTTTTACCGGGCACATCTTAAGTCGTTCTCTGGCGCACACCATTGAAGATAAAATACCGGTTATCTATTCTACGGCGCCTTATTTGAGATCTGTTTCCAAAAGCTGGAAAAATGAAATCGAACAAAAGGCAAAGGCCCTGGCGATGGCAGGCGTTATTCCGGAAATGAATCATAATGAAATTGTTGGTTGGGAATGGAATTCGGAATTGGTTAAAAATTTTGTAACCATTTTTCTTGAAAACAAAGATGTGGATCCCCGAGTTTTGAAACGAATTGAAATTTCCAAGGAGATTATTAAAAAAAGAGGTGCAGAAGTTGTTGAAGTTTATGCGGATGGGAAAACAAGACTTGAAAAAGCATTTTCTCTGGTGTTGCTTGGTGACTGGGTAAGTTACTATTTAGCTCTGCTTTATAAAAAAGATCCTACAGAGATAGAAAATGTAGACTATATCCGGCAAAAAATGCATGAAATGCGTTGAATTTGGAGACAGAGGAAAATTATATTAAATTATCAGTTCTTTAAAAATTGATTATTCAAGGAGAAAGCAAGAATGCCTAATTATCTGTTCTCGTCAGAATCGGTTACGGAAGGCCATCCCGATAAAATGGCAGACCAAATTTCGGATGCGATTCTGGATGAAGTTTTAAAAGATGATGTTTTCGGGCGTGTGGCCTGTGAAACTTTTTTAACCACCGGCCTGGTGCTGGTTGGTGGTGAGATTACAACGGATACCTATGTAGATATCCCCAAAACGGTTAGAGATGTTGTTAAGGAGATTGGCTACGTAAATGCCGAATTCGGTTTTGATTATCTAACCTGTGCCGTAATGACTTCGATTGATCAGCAGTCTCCGGATATTGCCATGGGGGTAGATCGTGCCGGCGCCGGTGACCAGGGGATGATGTTCGGTTATGCTACTACAGAAACCCCCGAATTAATGCCCATGCCTATTTTGCTGGCCCATAAAATCACCCATCGTCTGGCGGACGTTCGAAAAAGCGGTAAGCTGCCTTTCTTACGTCCCGACGGCAAAGCCCAGGTAACCATTCGATATGAAAATGATCGCCCGGTAGCTGTCGAAAAGGTTGTGGTTTCTGCACAACACGAACCTGATGTAACTTACGAAAAATTAAAAGAAGCCATTATTGAAGAAGTCGTAAAACCTGTGTTACCGCCAGAAATGGTAAAAGGGCACAATATTACCTATTACATTAATCCAACCGGACGCTTCGTTATCGGCGGGCCACAGGGCGATGCCGGCTTGACAGGAAGAAAAATCATTGTGGATACCTACGGTGGTGTGTTCAGCCATGGTGGCGGAGCCTTTAGTGGAAAAGATCCTACGAAGGTGGACCGTTCGGCTTCCTATTTTGCACGTTATGTGGCGAAAAATGTGGTGGCTGCCGGTCTGGCTGAAAAATGCGGCGTTCAGGTGGCCTATGCTATCGGCGTAGCAGAGCCGGTTTCCTTGATGGTGCAAACTTTTGGTACCGGAAAGATGCCCGATGAAGAATTGACCAAACTGGTGCAGAAACATTTTGATTTTACACCTGGCGGTATTATTGAGACTCTTGATTTACGCCGGCCGATCTACCGGAAAACAGCTGCCTATGGTCATTTTGGACGTGAACTGGATGAATTCACCTGGGAAAAAACGGACATGGCAGACGTTTTGAAAAAATAGTTTTTACAAAAAGCGACTTTTAAGTCGCTTTTTTTTTGTCTCATTCTTAACTAATTGGAGTACATTGAAGTGCAACGTGAAAAGGTAATCAACAATTTACACATTATTGAACATCCACTTTTGCAGGCCAAGTTAACCGTTCTGCGCGATAAACGCACTAATCGTCAGGAATTCCGACAGACACTTTCGGAAATAGCCATGCTAATGACCTATGATATCACCAGTAATATTCCTATTGGTGAAATTGAAGTCGAAACACCTTTGGAAAAGACTCGCGGATTTAAATTAAACAAGGATGTTACCCTGGTCCCCATTTTAAGAGCAGGCCTGGGAATGATAGACGGTATTCTTGAACTTTTACCAGATGCACGGGTTGGGCACATTGGAGTTTATCGAGATAAAAAGACCTTATTACCGATTGAGTACTATTTGAAGCTGCCGGAAAATGTGAACGAGACCTTTGTAATTTTAGTCGATCCCATGCTGGCCACGGGGGGCTCAGCCTTAGCTGCCATTGAAATTTTGAAGAAGCGGGGAATTAATGAGTTAAACTTTTTGTGTCTGGTGGCCGCGCCTGAAGGCGTTAAAGCGGTTCATGACCAATTTCCTGATGTTAAAATTTTTACGGCAGCACTTGATCGCCAATTAAATGACCATGGTTACATTCTGCCCGGGCTGGGAGATGCGGGTGACCGGTTGTACGGAACTGAATAGATTATTTTAAATTTTGATCTGCACCTTTGATTAAAATTAAAAAAATACAATAAATAATTGATATTAATCATTTATGTTTTAAAGTCTATCAATATATTCCCCGATAGTAAATATGGATGTTTAGTGGGAAATAGACGGGGACATTATTGAAAAAACGATTACCTTAATGTCCTACCTTTAATGAATCCAGAAATATTCGTTATAATTTAACACGCGTTTCCTGCGAAAAAGGATTCAATTCCCCGGCGACCGACGCTGGTCAATCCGACTTTATGGATAAGTATCTGGATTGTACGCCGGACTGGGCATAGCCCTTGCAGACATGGACTATTACGGTGGTCGATTTACCTGGGAAAGTACCGGTTTAAAATCAGCTTCCCACCGGTTGTTCCGCAGCCATTCACGCTGATTCAAATTTACCCCAATCCTTTTACCCCCACTATTCGTATCCACTAGCCAGGCAAGGGAAGGTTCAATAATTTGTTATTAATATGCTTGGGAAAAAATGTTAATCAAAAACAAGCGTCCTGCCATTACCGTGTCACCTTTGACGCTTTTGCCCTGGCCAGTGGGGTGTATTTTACCGGCAACCATTCTATGGTTATTACAGCGTTAGAGCGGAGATAGCACAACATGAATAGATGGAATAAACAACAGGAGATTTAAGGATGCGAATGAAAATGTTTTTGATTGTTTTAATGGGCATGATTCTGCTTAATCTGGTGCCGGTATTGGCCGGAACAGAGGCTCTGAACCGCGATGTATTTGTGGGGCCGCAAGGTGGAAATTTTGGATATGCTCTTGCCAGCGGCGATTTTAACGGAGACTTGCATCAAGACCTGCTGGTTGGCGCGCCTTACTATGCCGGAGACGGGACAAACCGAGGAAAAGCTTTTATCTATTTCGGCGGGCCGAATGCAGACAAAAAACCGGATGTTTCCATTGTTGGAACGGTGGATTATGAAAATTTCGGTCAAAGCCTCTCTTCTGCCGGCGATTTTAACGGCGATGGATATGAAGATTTCATAATTGGCGCACCCGGTTACAATTCCAATAGCGGAATGGCGTTTATCTATTTTGGCGGTCCGGGATTTGATATTTATTTCGATGTATGGATCGCATACAGCACTTCCAGCTCCTTTGGTATGACGGTTACAAAATTAGGCGATATCAACGGCGACGGATTTGATGACGTGGCGATATCTGACGCTACTAATGTTTTTGTTTATTTTGGTAATTCCGAAAAAAGCGCGGATAATTACCAGATAATTTCCGGTTACGGAAATAAACCGGCCTATGGCGGTGATGTAAATGGCGATGGCTATGATGATGTTCTTATCGGTGATCCGCAATCCACAGGAACGGTTAGCATATTCTTGGGCGGGTCAGCCTTCGACCTGACAAGGGATGTTTTTATGCAGGCGCCTCAGGTGGACGCCCAGTTTGCCTGCAGTTTGACCGGCGGCGCGGATGTTAATGGCGACGGCTATATGGATGTGATCATAGGCGAGAAAGATGCTACCCATAACTGCAATGACCGCGGCGCAGTTCACCTCTATTTCGGAGGTCCGGATATGATAGCTGGTAGTTCGTTGATTGGAATTTTCCCAGACGTTTCTATTTACGGAACGCTCTGCAACGGCCATTTCGGAAGCACGGTTGGCTTCAGTAAAGATATGGATGGCGACGGTTTAAGCGAAATACTGGCCTCCGAATCTTATTCCCAGGCCGGTAACAATACAAATCACGTTTGTATGTATAAGGGTGGGATTAACGTAAAAGCATCGCCCTACCGTATTCTGCACAGCACTGATGACAAGGGTAACAATTATTTTGGCAATGCCTTTACTTCTGCAGATTTTAACGGAGACGGATATGAGGATATTTTTGTGGCCGCTTCCGGTATGGATAAGGTTTTTATGTATCAAAACAAACCAGGTGGCACCGAATCCACGCCGGATTTAATCCTTAGTGAGGTTTATACTTCAAGTTTCCCATTTGGTCTTGATGCCGCAGGGGACTTTAATGGCGACGGTTATGATGATATTATTGCGTCTTATTCTTCTGATAGTGATCCACTTAAAATTTATTTTGGAGGGGAAGAAATGAATGCCCTGGCTGACGTTTCTTCCGCAGATTTTGCACATTATAAAATAAAATATGTAGGCGATGTTAATGCTGATGGCTTTGATGATTTTATCGGATTAAACAGTGTTGATGAAGCATACCTGTATTATGGCAATGTTGATGCTTCCAGGCAAGCGCTTCAACTTAGCGGCGTTGATTACACGAATGTTAAGCTAATCAACGATGGAGACATTAATGGCGATGGGTTCAGTGATTTCATTTTAAGCACCGTCAGTTCGGAAAAGGATTCCTTTTATGTTTATTTTGGTGGGCGTTCGATTAACGGAGTGCCTGACCAGCGGATAGGTTATTCTTATTCAAACGGCCCCTATAAAGATTATGTTGCCTGTACGGATATCAACGGCGATGGATACGATGATATGGTCTTAGCATTTTATCACACATATTATTCAAAAAATTGGGCAGAAATTTACCTGGGAAGTTCCAGCGGCTTGCATGCTTCAGCAAGAATTGCACCAGAGGAATTTGGCGAATTTAATCAAATCACTGAGCCGGCACAGCTTGGGGATATCAATCATGACGGTTATGGTGATTTTATGTTAAAACTTTATGCCGGATCAATAACGTACCAGGCTATTGTATATGGCAACGGCAAAGCCGATCACTTTGAATTTGACATACTCCCTTATTCAAATATTAGCTCTATTACGAATGGAAAAGCCGGCGATATCAGCGGAGATGGCCGGGATGACCTTCTTTTGTCGGATTGGCAAAACCCCGTTTCCAGCATCCACGCTTTTTATGGGCCTGCGCACGATTTAAATCTACCGGATATGTACTACCAGGATTATAATGCGGAGAATCAATTTGGCTTACTCTGCGCAACGGGCGACCTGAATGGCGATGGTGTAATGGACCTGATTGCACAGGGTGGTCCTCCAAAAATTGATATTTTCCTGTCCAGTCCAACCAATACCGCACCCCGCATTAGTGTTGTAAAAGACGTGCCTGCGGATCAGGGCGGAAAAGTGAGCGTGGTCTGGTTTAAATCGGCCTTTGACGGCGGTAAGGTCGCCTCATATCGCATCGAGCGCAGTATCGCCCCGGCGGGCAACGGCTTTGCCTGGGAATCCATTGCCGATGTTAAGGCCATAGGTACAATTTATTATTCATACACTGCGGCTACGTTAAATGATGCGCTGGATGACTATCTCGGCAATACCTATTTCCGTGTTACCGCTTTGTCTGCCCAAGGTCAGATTGTGGGCCAATCCAACATTGCCTACGGCCACAGCGTGGATAATCTGGCCCCGGCTGCGGTAGCCAATTTAAGCGGTTCGTCTACAGAAGGCCAGGTGCATTTAAGCTGGAAGGCCAATAGCGAGAGCGATTTAAAAGAATACCATATTTACCGCAGCGTTGAGAAAGATGTAAATCCAGATACGCTGGACCTGTATGCGGCAGTAACCGACACCGTATTCGAAGATAATGCAGTTCCGAATCAGGATATGTACTATTTCGTACGTGCAGTGGATGTGCATGGCAACAGCGGCCCTGCCGGGCAATGGATGTATTCCGTCACCGGTATGGCTGGTGATGCATCACTCCCCGATAAATTTGCGTTGGAACAGAATTACCCCAATCCGTTTAACCCCACAACAAGTATCCGGTATCAGATAGCCAAACAAGGGAATGTGCAACTGACCATTTACAATGCATTGGGAGAGGAAATAGCCGTACTGGTTAATCAACAACAAGCTCCAGGACAGTACACTGTTACCTTTAATGCTTCCGGCCTGGCCAGTGGTGTGTATTACTATCTCCTAAAAACCGGTAACCGAGTTGTGCAGACGAAAAAGATGATTCTAATGAAATAGCACCGATGGGCGAATCCTGGTAAAGACAAAGTGTTCATGTTCCTTTCCCGCAAGCCCATTACAAGTTCACCAAATAAGGAGAATAAAAATGTCAAAAATTCTTTCAGTAGTCGTACGCTATAGCCTGGCCTATTGTGTTCTGATTGTAAGCCAGGTGTTTTCTCAAACCTTAAACCAGGGCTTGTGGATGCCTAATGGGCAGGTTAATGCCATAGCTGTTGATGGTGATTACACCTATATTGGTGGTGATTTTTCTTATGTAGGGCCTTTTACGGGTGCCGGTGCGAAAATAAGCAAAACATCAACCGAACCGGACCCGGCATTGCCTGCTGTTGATGGCATTATCTATGCCACAGTCTCGGACGGCAGAGGAGGCTGGTACATCGGTGGAGATTTTTCAACAGTCGGTGGTGTTACGAGAAACAATATTGCTCATATTCTGGCAGATGGAACACTGGATGCGCAATGGGATGGGAATGCCAATAGTATGGTCACTGCCCTCGCCGTAGCGGACAGCGCTGTTTTTGTTGGCGGCTATTTTGATCAAATTGGCGGGCAATTCATTGACTACCTGGCTAAGCTAAATATGATTGATGGTCAGGCAGATACCAGATGGGCCCCGAGCGCAGATGATCTGGTTCTGGACATCAAGATTCGTGACTCTTTCGTTTATGTGGTTGGAGATTTTACCGAAGTCGGTTGGCAAACAAGAAATTATATTGCCAGACTCAACATTACCAGCGGTCAGGCGGATACGGCCTGGAACCCGGATGCCGATAATGAGGTCAGCGTAATCACCTTAGGTGACAGTGCGCTTTTTGTCGGCGGCTATTTTGATCAAATCGGCGGGCAATCATTTTCTTATGTAGCAAAATTAAACTATACGGACGGTCAGGCAGATGTGAACTGGCACCCGGTTTTGGATGACATTGTAACAGCGATTGCCACCGATGACAGCGCTGTTTATATCGGAGGCGATTTTACGCAAATTGGTAATCTTGCCAGATCTCGCTTGGTCAAACTGGATAAAACCGGTGGACAGGTATATGGTGACTGGCATCCCTTCCCGGACGATCAAATCCATACGATAGTTGTAGATGGCGGTGCTGTCTACCTCGGAGGACTATTTACACACCTTGATGGAGAACCAAGAAATTATGTTGCCAGAGTAAACCCTTCCGACGGGCAGCCAGATCCAGACTGGGACCCGAATGCAGAGGACGAAGTCTATGCCATTGCTATCAATGGAAATGATATTTATGTAGGGGGTAGTTTCTTCTCGATTGGGGGACTAACGAGAAACAACATCGCGAAATTGAACAATCAAACCGGGCGGGCAGATGCAAATTGGGATGCGCAGGCAAATGCCGGTATCAATACAATTGCCATCGACAACGATGCCCTTTATGTAGGGGGTGATTTTACCGCTATAGGAGGATTAAACAGGGATTATTTAGCAAAATTAAGCAAAACAGATGGACAGGCTATTCTGGAGTGGGTTGCCAACGCAAACAGCAGTGTCCATTCCATTGCCCTGGAAGACAACGCCGTTTATGCCGGCGGTTATTTTGACAGTGTCCGTACGATATCAAGAAATCATTTGGTTAAACTGAATAAGACCAATGGTGAGGTAGATGTCTTGTGGCACGGGAATGCAAATAACTCTGTCTACCAGATAGCCATCAGCGGCAGTGACATTTACGTTGGAGGGTATTTTACACAAATACAGGGTCAGGACATCAGATATTTGGCCAAATTGAATAATACAGATGGCCAGGTAGATTTGACCTGGAACCCTAATCCGAATAGCTATGTTGATGAAATAGCCGTAAGTGAGAATGGAAATGATATTTATGTTGCAAGCGCTTTTACTTCCATTGGCGGACAATATATCAACAGGCTGGCCAGGCTGAATAATACAAATGGGCAGGCAGATCCAAACTGGAATCCGAATCCAAATTGTGTTGTAAGAGGAATAGCTGTAAATGGTACTGATATTTATGTGGGTGGTTGTTTCACAGCCATCGGTGGGCTATCCAAAAAAAGGGCAGCCAAACTAAACAACACAGACGGTCAGGCAGATCCAGGTTGGGTTGCGGATTTTAATTCTGATATTTACGAAGTGGCTGCCAGCGGAAATGATGTGTACTTCGGCGGCTTTTTTCAAACGGTAAATACGGACAAGGCTTATAACCTGGCCCTCTTTCGCGAACAAACCTCTGCTGTTGAAACATCGTTGAATCCGGTTGAGGATTTCGAATTGGTTCAGAACTATCCCAATCCGTTTAACCCCACTACAAGCATTAAGTATCAGATAACCAAACAAGGGAATGTTCAACTGACTGTTTATAATGCGCTGGGTCAAAAGGTGGCCATGCTGGTCAACCAAAAGCAGGCGCCGGGACAGTATGTCGTTACCTTTGACGCTAGCAAATTGGCCAGCGGGGTGTATTTTTACCAATTGCAGGTTGATAATCAATTCAATCAAAAAAAGAAAATGGTCTTAATAAAGTAGAGAGATTTGTGATGAAATGAATGTTACAAACCCGCGGGATGTTTGTTTTGG
>CAYNLJ010000036.1:0-11667 GCA_964398005.1 uncultured Caldithrix sp.
TGGCAAATTGTGCCATATGCCAACGACAAAACCTTTACACTGGGGCTAAGTTTCTTAGTTTCCGGATTCCAGACTAAGTGAAGAATTCATCAATATTAAAATCAAAAACAAAATTCCCTTCATCGTCCTGAACTAAACGATCAATTTTTATTCCTGGAATTTTTCGATTCAGCAATTGATTAACCTCAAGCATTAGATTTTTCTGGTTTACTTTAAGCCAGGGAGCAGGTTGCGTTTTAATCAGATCAAGCAAAATATTCACCCATTTTTTGCCTTCGATCCTGAAAAACACCCAACTCTTTTCGTATTGAGAGAAAATCAGTTTAATAGAAACCGGAGGTAGTAACTTTATTTTGAAAGTAATCAGGATATCTTTGTTTTGTTGTAGAATTTCAATGAAATCTAAATTTCGGTTTTGAGGAAATTGGCTCTGTATCAGGTCACAGAATTCCCGCAAAGATAAAACCAATTTTGCCATGGCTGTTACTCACCTCGTAAAATTACATTCCCTGTAAAATCAAACAGCTATTTTAAGCATATAATTAGTTCAGGCTACCGACGACCCGTTCTACAAGTTTGAGAGGTCGGGCCTGTACAACAAATTGCCGTGCTTTTTCAATGTCCGGGTACATCACCCGGTCCTTGTCCCAGAAGGGTATCTGTTCTCTAAAGGCATCAAGCACAGCCTTGCTGGCTTTGGCAGGTAACAGCGGTTTGCGCAAATCCAATCCCTGACAGGCACACATCAATTCGATGGCCAGCACGGTTTGTGTGTTCTCAATAATTTGCAGGGCTTTGCGGGCGGCGTGGGTACCCATACTTACATGGTCTTCTTTATTAGCAGAGGTTGGGATGGAATCGACACTGGCCGGGTGGGCTAATACTTTATTCTCTGACACCAGCGCGGCTGCCGTAACCTGCGCAATCATGAATCCTGAGTTCAGGCCACCTTCTTCCGTGAGAAAGCCAGCCATTTCACTCATGTGTGGATCCATCATGTGTTCAATGCGCCGTTCGGAGATATTTGCCAGTTCCGACATCAAAATGCCAAGGTAATCAGCCGCCAGGGCCACCGGTTCACCGTGAAAGTTACCGCCGGAAAGCACATCGCCGTTTTCAGGGAAGACGAGAGGATTGTCGGTAACACCATTGATCTCTCTTTCAAACACTTGGGTTACGTATTCCAAACCATCACGAATGGCCCCGTGCACCTGCGGAATGCAGCGCAGGCTGTAGGCATCCTGCACCCGGTGATCCGACGTTTTATGAGATTCGACAATTGGAGACTCTTTTAGAATTTTCAGAAAATTGCGTGCTACCTGCAGCTGTCCGGGGTGTTTTCGAACTTTTTGGATACGTTCATCAAAAGCCGTTAAGGTGCCAAGTAATCCTTCCAGACTCATGGCCGCAATCACGTCGGCGGTTTTTACCAGTTGCCAGGCCTGAATTAAACTGTAAACACCGTAAGCCTGAATGGCCTGGGTACCGTTTAGAACCGCCAATCCTTCTTTAGCTTCCAAATGGATGGGCTGCAGGCCGGCTGCTTCCAGGGCATGTTTGCCCGGCAGACGTTTGCCCTGGTAAAAGGCCTCGCCTTCGCCAATCATCACCAGGGCCATGTGCGCTAAAGGAGCCAGATCACCGCTGGCGCCGACCGAGCCTTTTTCCGGTACTACGGGTACAACCCCTTTGTTTAACATATTGACCAGTTGTTCCACAACTGTCAGTCGAACACCACTAAAGCCCTGCGAAAGGTTTTTAATTTTCAATAACATCATCAGACGAACAATCTCCGGGATCATGGGTTTGCCGGTTCCGGCAGCGTGACTTAACACCAGTCGTTTTTGTAGTTCACGGGTTTGTTCTGCTTTAATCCGTACATCCGCAAATTTGCCAAAACCTGTGGTTACTCCGTAAACAACACGTTCCTGTTCAACAATTTCCTGAATCACATGGTGACTTTTTTCAATTTGTGCTTTCACCTCATCTTCAATGACCACCCGGGGTTCAGCTTTTAAAAAATACTCTAAATCTTTTAAACTTAAATCTTGCAATCCAATATTCAAAGTTTCATTGGTCATCTGCGTTTTCCTCCTGTAACCGACGTTTGAACCAGTCATTCAGCAATTCAAAAAGCGTATTCTCGTCAAAGGCGATTTCTTTACGACCGGAAATACTGTTTAAAAAATGCTGCCCATAGCGCATGCGGCTGACCCGGTTGTCGCCAATAATCACCGCACCAAAATCCTTTTTATGACGAATCAACCGACCAAATCCCTGGCGAAATTTAATGATGGCTTCGGGCAGGGAGTACTCCATAAATGGATTGCCTCCACGTCGCTTGATGGCCTCCATGCGGGCAGCAATCACCGGTTCCGAAGGCACATCAAACGGCAACTTGGGAATAAACAGCAGTTCCAGAGCATCACCCGGCACATCGATGCCTTCCCAAAAGCTATCGGTGCCCAGCAAAATGGATTCTCTGTTTTCTTTGAACTGATTTAAAATATTAGTCCGGCTGCCGCTTTTACCCTGCGCCAGAAGTAAAACATGTTGTGCGTCAAAATGCGGTTTTAACCATTCGTACATTTGGTTAAGCATGCTGTAATTGGTTAAGAGAATCAGAAGGCCGCGTTTTTGTTCGCTGTGCAGGCGAATGATCAAGTCCTTGACTGCTTGAGGGTAATCCGCAGAACGCGGGTCAGGTAAAAAATCGGTAACCGTTAACAGCAATTGTTCCTCGTAATCAAATGGTGAATCAAATGCTGTGGCCATTACCGGCCGGTCTTCAATTAAATTGAGTCCAACCCGTGACTTAAAATAATCGAAAGATTTATTAACAGCCAGGGTGGCTGAGGTAAAAATAGCTGTTTCCAAATTGGGGTACAGCATTTTGTTCAACAATTCATCAATGTTCAATGGCACTGCGTAAAGCGAAACATCATTACTCCAGTCATTTCGTGGCAAATCGAGCCAGTAAACGTAATTTTTCTCATCACCTTTCAAGCAAAACGTAAAACCTTCCATCAGTTCCGTCGCCCGTTCATAACTGGAAATCACTTCCCTGGTAAGCTGCCCCTGAAACTTAAAGGCATCAAAATCCAAATCGTTCAACATGTCAATCAGTTGATTCAAATCATTAATGAAACGAGCCAGCGCTTTTTTCAAAGCATCGATTTCATTTTCCAGCATGCGGAAAAATTTAAAGTTTTTGAAATAGCGGATTCGGGTTTCATCCTGGCCCGGTTTTTCACGGCTACCATACTGATCACGCAACATGCGGCTGAATTCATTGTAAAAGATCTGGGTTTTCTCTTTTAAATTCAAAGAGCTGAACTTTACTTTTTGCGTTAAGCGGGTAATACGATTTTTTTTGTCCTGTTCAAGGTTTCTACTGGTACTCAGGCGGTACTCGATCTGAACAATGGTGCCGGATTTGTTCGGTTCTTCATCGTAGACACGATGATAAAGATTACGGAACGACCAGTAATTGACGCGCACCCCAAGATATTCCGCTGCTGTTTTTTCGATATTGTGCGCTTCATCCATGACCAGCACTTCGTAATCACCCAGCGTCGATCGCCCTGAGGCAAGATCGGCAAACAGTAAGGCATGATTAACCACCACCACATCGGCTCGTTTGGCATGTTCACGAGCTTTCATTAAAAAACAATCATCATAGTACTTACAGGCTTTGCCCGGACAATAAGAAGGTTCGGCAGTCAGTTTTTCCCACAGACCAATGTTTCGTTCTAGCTGAAAGCCCGCATTTTCCATGATATCGCCGGTCCGGGTCTGCTCTACCCAATACACCAGCGGCAATAATCGGGTACGTTCGTCTTTGGAAAGGCGTTGATTCATGTCGGTCAGCACGGTGTGCCATTTTTCCAGACAAAGGTAATTGTAACGACCCTTCAGCAACACAGCTTTAAATTTGTTCTCCACGGTGGCGTACAGAGTAGGTAAATCTTTAAAGAATAACTGTTCCTGTAAATTTTTGGTATTAGTAGAAACAATGACTCGCTGGCCGGCGTGGCGGTTTTTGACAGCCCACTCAATGGCCGGCACCAGGTAGGCCATCGATTTCCCCGTACCAGTACCAGCTTCGGCCACCACATAGGCCCTGTCATTCAGCCCCTGCAAAACATGGCGGGCCATTTCAATTTGAGGGGGGCGTAATTCGTAATCCGAAATAGCTTTTGACAAATGCCCCTGTTCCTCAAAGTAGCGATCGATTAATTCCGGATCGATCGGGTTCAGTTCCGGCATCTCATCGGTATTTTGTGGAAACTGATAGTCTTTTTCACCAATGACATTGTAATAGTTTTGAGCATAGTAGGCATCATCCACCAACGCTTTGCCAGTGGCTGAAATGTTCTTCATCTGTTTAAACTTAAGCACCGGAATAAAAAATTGCTTGGCCCTGCGCGAAGTTGGATAAAGCAGATTTATGATATTGCTTATCACATGATTTTCTGCAGCCAGAGCCCGATCGATCAATTCCAGAAAGACGTGGCCGGTAGCCCGCGCATCGTCAACGGCCCGATGAGCGCGATCCAGATCATAGTCAAATTCGCTGGCCAATGAAGCTAATTTAAAACTATTCAAAAAGGGCATAAAGATCCGGGCTAAAAACAAGGTGTCTACCCGCAGATTGTTCAGATACTTAAAGCGTTGCTGGGTGTCTTCCCAACGTTCAAAATCATTTTTTTGCCGACGAAACTGGTATTCGATGAATGAAGCATCAAAATTTACCTGCTGCCCGACCATAGCAGCATCACCCATGAATTGCAACAGTCTGGGAAACACTTCTTCGATGGCAGGTCTCCCTTTTACGTCTTCGTTGGTAATTCCCGTTAAACTGGTAATAAAGGGAGGAATGGGCATTCCGGGGTCGACCAGTTCTTCAAACACAGCTTCTTCCCGGCCATCCACAAAACGAATGGCACCTATTTCAATAATACGATCCTTTTCCGGGTTTAAACCGGTGGTTTCCAGATCCACCACTACAAAAGTGTTTAAACCCAGATGTCTCAAAAGTTCTTCGCGTAAGCCCATAAAATGCCTGACTTTCTAATTTATGTTAAGTCTTTAATAATTAATGAAATTGACATTCACCAAATTTTGTACTTTGACAAACATGAAAAATTGGAGGCTTAAATTTTTCTCACCTGACCTCCAGGTTCTGCTGTCGAAAATGTTTGTCGTAAGCCCCTATTTTACAAAATGAACAACAGACAATCAAAGAAATTTATTTTAATTTTGGAAGGTTCTCTTCAGTAAGAATCCTGACAAAATAAGTAAAGTAAAGGCAAAGCTGATTTTCATATAAAAGTTCCAGGGCAGGTGCAAACCGGCTGTAGATTCTTCTGGTTTTTGAGGATTGTATGCAATTAAAAGTTTACTACCAATCGGATGTTCTTTAATAATAGCCCGCGCTGTTATGTCCCGTTTGTTCCTTAAACCAAAAGGCGGCGCTTGTAAATCGGTTTTCCCCGTAAATAATTGTCCGTTCACCTGATATTGGTAAGTAATCAAAGGAAGAATGGCCCGCTTTCCTACAATTTTAGCATCTATCACCCTGGCTTCAATAATCGGCCAGGCTTTCTTCTGCTGATAGTCCAGATAAAGAAAATATTGTGAAAGAAGCGTGGGAATGGCAATAACAATCGACAAAATGACTGCCAATAATAACCACTTTTTCTTGTTGCTGTGTTCCATTTTTAGTTCCATTTTTTTTGTAATAGAAACTCATTTACAACAAAAAAATTCCCTTTATTTTGACTTTTTGTAGTGTGAATGAGTTCCCAAAGCCGATTCACCCGGTCAATCAGCACCACCTTATTTTTATTTGGTGATACATCACCGATGTCCAAACATCCTTAGGCCTGAAACGATTTAAAATAATTTCAATTTCTTTTGAAAAATTTTAATTAATTTCTACTTAATCTGCGAGAAATTAATCCGTACCTTTTGGTATTTTTAATTTCTTTCACTTTTCGCAAAATAAAATGCCGGTTGCAGAATGCATCCACAACCGGCCTAAGAACAGTGTACGTTATTTTTTAAAGTACGATCATGGCACCAAAAGCAACGGAATTGTATTTACCAATGTTGTAATCGGCGTGAAGGTTGAAAAACAACAGAGTAAAACTGACTCCGGCATTTAAACGCAATGCGTTTTCGCCATCAACCGTCACATCGCCAAGGGAAGAAGATGGTACAAGTTCAGAAGTTTTTACGGTTAAACTTGTAACATCATAGCCTACCCCACCATAAATATCCAGCGGAAACAAGGGAATACTACCTGAAACCTGGACATTCATGGTAAAAGTACCAGCATCCAGAAAACTGCCCACGGTAAATTTATGATAAGCAGCCTGCACACCAAAATCGATGGGAAACATGGGAATAGGGATCAGATCGCTCAATTCGTATTTAATACCTCCGCCAAGCAGAGTTACATCACCGAAATCGCCAAATCCCTTTTTGGCAAAACGCACGGTTCCTTCAAAACCGCCAAATAAACCAATATTGGCATGTAACATAGGCAGAAAAAATTTGTCTACATTCAAACCAGGAATGGCGGTGTTATCAGAGGGAGAATCATCCCCAAATGCAGTTGGCCTTGTGACTCCCTGTAAAGTAAAGGACATGGCTTCATCAGGCAGAGACATGAAAACGGCACTAAAACCTACATCAAAACGTGGTAGCGTTTTGGCGTAGCCACGATGAAACATGGCGCCCCCCAATCCGGTGCCCAGGGCTGTGGCAAAGGGTTGCACATAGCCTTTAACATATTGATCAGCAGGAAACTGGTTTTGTGTCAATATCATTTTCAGATTGTTTTCAAAATCGCCTGCCTTGCTGACAGTAAACATACCTGTTGATAACACCAAAATCAGACTTAAGGTCAAAAGCCTCTTCATATCACCTCCTGCAGTTTGATTACTTTAATCAAATTATTGAATTTTAAAATTAGGTACAAATTTTTGTGCAGCTTGCAAATGATGACGGTCAAAATTCATGAAATAAATGGTAAGTTTCAATCTTTTTTCAAATTGGGCCAATAGCCCTTCAATGATTAAATTCAGATCAATATTATTTTCTGGCGCAATTTCCGACAGAGAGATGGAACTGCTTTTAAGGATGTTAAGATAACGTTGTCGGGCCTGTTCATCAGTATTCATCAATTCAATAATTTCATTCTGTTTGGGACCCCATAAAATAGAGCCATGTTGCAACAATGCTTTTTTGTACAATTTTTGTGCACTGCCCACGACTTTTTTATTTTGAAATTTGATCTCGGTAAAAGCCGGACGATTAAAACAGGCAAATCGTTTTTCGCCTGAACGCAAATAATTTTCCTTATCGGCCTGGTAATTTAAGGATACAGGAAAGTTTAACTGATTTAGAGCTTCAACCAGGTATTTATGAAACAGATAATAAATATCATGATTATTCAGCCCCTGATTAGGCACAATCAGTCCATAGGTCAATTCTTCGCTATGCAGGATGGCACTTCCTCCGGTAGGACGACGTACAGCCTGATAGCCCTTTTTTTGCAGAGCAAGCCGATCAATGAACTTTTCATCCTGATGGTAACCCAATGACAGACAATAGGGTTCCCAGCCATAGAACCTGAGTACAGGCGCTTTAAACTGGTCAATATTTTGGGCCAGGAAATAATCGATGGCCATATTCATGGCGCCAGAAAAGGTTTGGTAGGGAAAGACAAAGATCTGTTTAAAAGGAAAAATTTGTTTTTCAGCGTTCAGGTCTGATAATGCCACGTTCACTCTGTTTCAAAAACTCCACAATTTTTGTCACTTCAGCTGTTTGAGCAAGGGTCTGTTCAATTTTTTGGATGGCTTCTTTAAGTTTCAGATTTTCACGGTAAATGATATGATAGGCCTGTTTAATCAGATCTAATTGATCTCTGGTGAATCCGCGTCGCCTTAAGCCAACCGCATTCAATCCGGCAAAGCGCATAGGTTCACCGGCAGCCAAAATAAAGGGAGGTACATCCTGAGAAACCCGTAAACCACCACCAATAAAGGAATGGTCACCGATGTGCACAAACTGATGAATAGCCGTTAAACCTCCAATACCAACATAATTCCCAATAATGACATGCCCGGCCATATTGACTGAATTGGCAATGGTGCAGAAATTGCCGATTTGACAATCGTGAGCCACATGAGAGTAAGCCATCAGCAAACAGTTGCTGCCCACACGGGTGTAATAACTGTGGGAAGTCGCCCGGTTAACGGTGGCAAATTCCCTAATGGTGGTATTGTCACCGATTTCGACAAATGTTTTTTCATTGGCAAATTTTAAATCCTGAGGTTCGGTGGCGATTACCGCCCCTTTGAAAACACGGCAGTTTTTCCCAAGAGTGGCACCGTTGGCAACAACAGCATGTGGTCCTATCTGACTGCCATCTCCGATAATCACTTCTTTTTCAATAATGGCGTACGGGCCAATCTTTACATCAACGCCTAATTGAGCGTCAGGATCAACAATCGCTGTCGGGTGAATTTCTACCAAAACAGATCTCCTTAATTATCCACAACCGCGGCCATCATCTCCGCCTCACAAACCAGTTCGCCCTTAACATAAGCCTTTCCGGCCATCTTAAAGGTGGTTCGTCTGTTTTTCAACATTTCCAGTTCCATGACCAGCTGATCTCCTGGCTGCACTACTTTTCTGAAACGTACATTATCGATGCCCATAAAAAAGACCAGCTTGTTTTCAACATCCACACGGTCATTAAGCAGCAAAATGCCACCAACCTGAGCCATGGCTTCTACAATTAAGACACCCGGCATAACCGGTTTTTGCGGAAAATGCCCCTGAAAGAAAGGTTCGTTGGCCGTTACATTTTTTACCCCAACGGCACGTTTTTCCGGTTCTAATTCAATAATGGCATCTACCAGCAAGAAGGGGTAACGGTGCGGCAGAATTTTTTTGATGGCATTAATGTCAAAAACCACACCTTTTTTACTGATGTCCTGAAATTTACGTGTCAGCTTTTGTTTTTTGTAGATGTTCCGTAAAATTCGGGCAAACTCAATATTACTCTGGTGTCCTGGACGGGCGGCCAAAATTTGCGATTTTATATTTACTCCGGTCAATGCCAGATCACCAATCATATCCAATAATTTATGACGCGCCGGTTCATTGGGGAATCTCAACGTTTTGTTATTCAGAATTCCGCTTCTACCTAATTCAACATCATCATCAACACCCAATTTTTTCTTGAGTCGTTCAATCTCCTGCTGGTCAAGAGGTCGATCCACGATGACTACTGCAGAATCGAGATCACCGCCTTTAATTAACCCCTGATCTGCCAAAGCTTCGATCTCATTCAAAAAACAAAAGGTACGGGCTGGAGCAAATTCAGTGATAAATTCTTCTTCAAGGGAGAACAAACCCGTGTGTTGACTACCCAGGGCCGGATTTTTGTAATCGATCATCAGCGTAATTCGATAGTCATCTGTAGGCAAAGCTACAAATTCCACGCCACGGCGTTCATTTTTGTAATTAACCGGTTCTTCAATGATTAAATATTCCTTGTCGGCATCCTGTTCCTCTATGCCGGCCTCCAATAACTTATTGACAAAAGGCATGGACGAACCATCGACAATGGGTGGTTCGTTGGCATTTAATTCCATAATCACATTGTCAATTTCCAGACCAACCAAAGCGGCCAATACGTGTTCAACAGTGTGCACCTGAACATCACCCTTTTGCAGGGAGGTACCGCGTGAGCTGTCGATTTCATCATTCTGAATGACATACTCGACCAGTGCAGGAATTTCCGGTTTATCTTCCAAATCCACACGTACAAACACACGTCCGGTATTTACTGGCGCAGGTTTAAATGTGATTTTTGTATTGTTACCGGTATGAATACCACGTCCCTGAATAGAAACGGGTTTTTTAATGGTTCGCTGTTTCTTTGTCATATCCCCCTCACAGCTTATTCTTCAAAGTCTTTTTTAGTTCATTCAGTTCCTTCTCCAAATCCCGAATTCTCTTCATTAAATCGGGTAAATGGCGCATGGAAGCTTCAATACGTTTTCTTTTATTGATTTCCAGTGCAGGAATGCCAAACATTACTTTCCCTTCCGGAACATCTTTTGAGATGCCGGATTTGGCCGCAATAATCACGTTATCATGAACTTTAAGGTGACCAACAATGCCCACCTGTCCGGCGATGACTACATTTTTGCCTACTTCAGCACTACCTGCAATGCCACTTTGTGCCGCAATGGCTGTATTTTCACCCACTTTTACATTATGAGCAATCTGCACCAGGTTATCGAACTTGCAACCACGATGAATGATGGTCGAGCCAGTGGTGGCCCGATCAATGGTGCTGTTGGCGCCAATTTCCACATCATCTTCAATGACTACATTACCAATCTGTGGAATTTTGTGGTAAACCCCGTTAAAGGGTGCAAAGCCAAATCCATCGCTGCCAACCACAACACCATTGTGCAAAATTACCCGATTGCCAATTACACAATCTTCACGAACAGAAACATTGGGGTACAAAACACAATCTTCCCCAATCTGAACATTTTTCAAAAGAACAACGCCGGGGTAAATGACAGTGTTTTTAGCGACTCTTACGTTTGGCCCAATATAAGCCAGTGGGCCAACTTTTACCGTTGGATGCAGATCTGCCGATGGGTCCACGAATGCCTGGTCTGAAACGCCGTCAAAGTAATCATGCTGCTCAGGCGTAAACAGACGTAAAATCTGCATAAAAGCCAGATAGGCATTTCCTACCAGAATGTAGGGAATTTTAACATCCGGCAGTTCACGATCCAACACAATGGCACTGGCTTTGGTAGTGGCAATGTACTGCTGATATTTGGGATTGGCTAAAAACGTAATTTGCCCGGTCTGCGCTTCTTCAATTTTGCCAGGGCCTGTGATCTCCAGATCTTCAGGCCCGTGCAACTGGCCATTAAGCGCCGTTGCAATTTCTTTTAATTTCATGCAAAACCTGTTTATTTCTTGGTTGTCGAAACCCCTTTGTTCAATTCTTCAAGAATGCGATCGGTAATGTCGTATTTGGGCAGGGCATGCACCAAAGCGCCAGAAGAGGCATCAAAAATAAAATCGTAGCCTTCTTCTTCACCAATTTTGGCAATCAACTTATTGATCTTGTCAATGATCGGGCGGGTCAGTTCCATGCTCTTTTTGTAAAACTCGCCTTCCGGTCCTAATTTCTCGTATTTGTACTGTTCAATTTGCATGGCCTTGTCCTGAGCTGCCTGCATCTTCTGTTGTTTCTTTTCGGGACTCAGCAACAGACTCTGCGAATCGATTTCTTCCAGCAATGCATTGTATTCCTTAACCATTTGCTGATATTCTGCATCATATTTTGAGCGTAACTGCTCTAATTGTTTTTGAACATCCTGGTATTCCTGATATTCATTTAAAATACGCTGAGACTCAACATAGGCGAATTTCTGCGCTTTTAAAGGCAGGGCAAAAACAGCTACTAAAACAACGGTTAACAGGGACATATAAGGTCTCACAATTACCTCCTTCATTTGTTAATTCAAATCAACGAATATATGAAAATTTAATAAATACTCCAAACTTAACTTAGAATCGGCCAAACTGAAAATGGACTTTCCATTTACC
>CAYNLJ010000037.1:0-11601 GCA_964398005.1 uncultured Caldithrix sp.
AGTTGGTAGCCGAAGATTCTTTAACCAAAAAAGACCGCAGTCCGGTAACTGTGGCCGATTTTGCCTCGCAGGCCATCATTTGCAAAACATTAAAAGAACACTTTCCGGAAATTGACATCGTAGGCGAAGAAGATGCTCAGAGTTTACGTCAACCTGAAAATTCAGAAGTATTGAACAAAATTAAACAATTTCTGCCGAACTGGGCAGAACATGAAATTTTGGAAAGCATCGATTTAGGAAACGGTGAACCGGGAGAATTATTCTGGACTTTAGATCCCATTGACGGTACCAAGGGCTTTTTAAGAAAAGATCAGTACGCCATTGCCCTGGCGCTGCTAAAGAACGGAGAACCGGTTTTAGGTGTACTTGGTTGTCCTAAACTGCCGTTTGCCAAAGGTGAAACGCAAGGCACTTTAATGTACGCCATTAAGGGTCAGGGCAGTTTTACCAAACCCCTCGGCAGCGACCAGGCCCGGCAGGTGCATGTTTCCAACAATGAACCACACGAAGTGGTTCGTTTTTTGGAAAGTGTGGAAGCCGCTCACAGCGATCATTCCTTACAGGGTCAATTAATGGCTCATTTTGGCGATCGGGCTCAGTCGGTTCGCTTTGACAGTCAGGTAAAGTACGCTGTTTTGGCCCGGGCCGAAGCCGAAGTCTATTTGCGTTTGCCCAATCCCGCTAAACCTGAATACCGGGAAAAGATCTGGGATCATGCAGCCGGCGCTTTAATTGTGATGGAAGCGGGCGGCAAAGTAACCGACATGTTTGGGAAACCCCTGGAATTTAACCATGGTAAAAAATTAACGGCTAACCGGGGCCTGGTGGTAACCAATGGTAAATTGCATCAGAAAATCATTGAATTGCTGAACCGGAGTTGAAAATGATTGAAGTTGCCAAAGCAGCGGCTCGTAAGGCAGGCCAAATTCTACTTGAAAATTTCCGGAAAATTCCGGCCAACGAAATTCGGCGTAAATTAAAAAATGATTTCATCAGCTTTGTGGATGAACAATCGGAAAAAACTATTTTAAAAACGATTGTTGATGCTTTTCCTGAACATGCTTTTTTAGCAGAAGAGCAGGGTAGTTCTGCGCATGATCATGACTATCTTTGGATTGTTGATCCATTGGATGGTACGACCAATTTTTTACAGGGAATCCCTGTGTTTGCCATTTCCATTGGCCTATTGCATAAAGGACAACCCAAACTGGGTGTCATTTATGATCCACTGCATGATGAAATGTTCTGGGCCGTACAGGGCGAAGGGGCCTTTTTGAACGACCGGCCTATTAAAGTAAGTAAAAAATCTCAGCTGGATGAGAGCTTTATTGCCACCGGATTCCCGTTTAAGGCTAAACATCTGTTGGAACCCTACCTGGCTACATTTCAGGACATTTTTAAAGACTGCATTGGTAAACGCCGCATGGGGGCTGCGGCTATTGACCTGGCTTACGTAGCCGCCGGGCGTTTTGACGGCTTCTGGGAATTGGGTCTCAGCCCCTGGGATCAGGCAGCCGGCTGGATTCTGATTGAGGAGGCTGGTGGCCAGGTTACTGATTTTTGGGGAAACCGTGATTTTTTGTATTCCCATTACACCCTGGCCAGCAACGGACTGATTCATGAACAATTGATGAAGAAAATCAGTAAACATTTTAATGAAAAAATAGAAGTGTACCATAAATAAGGAGAATCAAATTGGATTCTACCACCATTGTTCGCACCAAGGGCGAACGCGGTGCCATGAGCATAATGGCCTGCGATTCCGGGCGTGCTTTTGCCCAGCGCATTGTCAAACACTTAAATGAAATTCTTAAAAACGAAATACATAGCTTGCCATTAAGATTGATTAAATCCGAGGAGATTACTTTTTCCAATGGCGAAATAAAAACCGTTATTCACGAAAATATCCGCGGTGATGACCACTACATCGTTCAATGCATCGATGATCCTCTAAGCGAACGTACAGTTAATGATAATTTGATGGCTTTGTTAACCGCTATCAATGCTGCTTTTCAATCGGATGCTGATTCAATTACGGCTGTCATTCCTCAGTTTCCCTATTCCCGGCAGGAACGCAAAAAGACCCGGGAGTGTATTACTGCCAAGCAGGTGGCTCAATTCATCGAAGTTTCGGGCGGCAGACGCGTCATTACACTTGATGTTCATGCTGAAGCAATTATGGGCTTTTTTACCAGCGCCAAACTGGAAAACCTGCACGCTTCCAACTTCATTATTCAACACTTTAAAGAGACCTATCAACAGCAAAATTTGGTCATTACCGCTGCCGACGTAGGTGGTGCCGAACGTGCCCGGTATTATTCCAAAATGCTCCAGGCTGATTTAGCTATTGTTGACAAAGCCCGGGATTATTCCCAAAAAAGTAAAATTAAAAGCATGCGGTTAGTGGGTGAGGTACAGGACAAAAACGTGCTGATTCCTGATGATATGATCAGTACAGGTGGAACGATCATCAATGCGGCCAAGCTTTTAAAGGAAAAGGGAGCCAGGGATATTTACATCGCCTGTAGTTTGCCTTTCTTTAATGGAGAAGCGGTTGACCTGTTGAGCAAGGCATACGAAGAGGGCGTGATTGCCAAAGTCATTGGAACCGATGCTGTTTTCCACGGTGAACAATTTGTAAAGAATACGCCCTGGTACGATGAGGTGTCGATTGCTCCGCTTTTTGCCGAAGTGATTTACAACATTAATCAAAAACGATCAGTGTCGGAGTTGTTGAAATAGTCTCGCGAAAATAGAGAGAACAGAAAAAGCAGAAAAGAATATTAAAGTTTGAGGCATTTTTCTGGCGGTAAGTCAAAGCCGGTAATTACCAACGGAGCGGACTTGACGGATAAACCTAAAATTAATGTTGTAGCTGCGGTTATTGTCAATGAACATAACCGGATATTGATTACCCAACGTATGCCCGACAGCCATCTGTCGGGCTTTTGGGAATTTCCGGGCGGAAAAATTGATGAACATGAAAGTCCGCAGCAGGCGCTAAAAAGGGAAATTAAGGAAGAACTGGACGCCGACGTCGAAGTACTTCGTTTACTCTGGCAGCAGGAATTTGAATATCCGGAAAAAGAAATCCGGATTTCGTTTTATCATTGTCGCTTGCTTTCGGATGAAAGGCAGTTAAAAACTTTGGAAGTAGCCGATCTGCGCTGGATTAAAGCTGAAGAGTTCAGTCGCTTTCCTTTCCCTCCGGCTGATGATGCTTTCATCAAAAAATTGGTGACCGATTTTAAAAACCTTTTTACGTAATCATTACATGCTAAAGACGATCATACTCACCAAAATCGCAGACTTAAAACCCTCGGCCGATTGAAGTACTTTTTTGCAACACCACTCCAAAAGGCATTCAACCAACCAGCT
Source organism: uncultured Caldithrix sp. (assembly GCA_964398005.1). GTDB lineage: Bacteria > Calditrichota > Calditrichia > Calditrichales > Calditrichaceae > Caldithrix. The sequence goes on from CAYNLJ010000037.1 coordinate 3,379, forward strand.
AATTACTGAAGTCTGCACAAAACAATTTTTAAAAGGGCAAGGCCTTTACTTGAGATATTTTTAAATTCCTGCACAAATTTGAACGAAAAACCGGATCTGCTCAGTAATCAACATTTTGATTACTAAACCGGATTGGGGATGTCAATGAATTCCACATCGATTTTGAATTTGCTTTTCAGATGGCGGCTCAAAGCAATGATGCCATAGCGCTCAGTTGCGTAGTGTCCGGCGGCTACAAAGTGAATGCCCTCTTCGCGGGCCAGATGCATGATGTGTTCACTTACTTCACCGGTGATGAAAACATCAAGTCCTTTTAAGACCGCCTGTTGAATTTCTCTCTGAGCCGCTCCGCTGATGACGCCTACCGATTTTATCTTTTCCGGGCCAAAGGGAAAAACCAGAGCGTTTTCGTTGATCAGGGTTCTAACACGATTAAAAAACTTTTTACTGGATATGGGTTCCACATCGCCGGAATAACCAATGGCCATGCCTTTGTAATCGCCAAAGGGTTCAATGTCCAACAGTTCCAACTGTTTGGCAATTTGAATATTATTACCTACAATTTCGTGAGCATCCAGAGGTAAATGATAGGCTAAAAGATTTAAATCATTTTCAAGCAGCATCTTTACACGTTTTTTGTAACTTCCCCTGTAAACAGGTCTTTCAAAATTCCAGATGATCCCATGGTGTACAATGATGGCATCGGCCTTTTGGGCTAATGCTTTTTCAAACAGTTCTACACAGGCAGTGACGCCGGTAACGATCTTCTTTATTTCTGCTTTCCCTTCAACCTGTAAGCCATTTGGTCCTAAATCATTGAATTCATCAATTTTTAAGAAACGATTCAGGTAACTTACCAATTTGTCACGATTCATTTAATTTTTTCCTCCTGATTGACTTTTAACTATTCCTTGTTTTGAGAAGCCCGAAATTCCTGCAAAGAAGATTCAATTTGCTGTAATAAATTTACGTCGTACAATTTTCCGCTTAAAGAACGACGTGTCTGTTCACCAATTTGATCAAAACGTTTTAAATTTTCCGGGGTTGAAAGTTTTAACAATTCTATTCCATTTTGTTGCATGTTTTGTAACGACTTTTCATTATCCTGACGACTAATTAGGGTTAGTTTTCGAAAGTATTGGTAGCCCAATTCTTTTAAAATTTTTTGCTGGTCCGGATTTAGCTTTTTAAAAGTACGATTGGAGATCAAAACAGCTCCATTGGAAATGGTTAAGGGTACATCCATTACATACTTGAGCTTTGTAAACCATTGCAGTACCAGGCAGCCCAGCGGAGATATGTACACTCCTTCAATTAATCCGGTTTGCAAACTGGTTAGGACATCGGTTACAGAAAGCGGGATGGGATTGAGCCCAAAGGCTTTAAAGGTAGCTTCGGCTACCGGATCGCCTTCCCAAATCCACATTTTAATCTGTTTGAAGTCATCAACCTTCTCTACTTTTTTCGAAGTAAAAATGTAAACTTTTCCAACCTCAGCCCAGCCAATCAGCGTGTAGCCTTTTTGCTGAAATTTTTCAGCAAAATAGGGATCAAATTTATTGATGATGTAATCGAGTTCTTCAAAATTTTTAAACAAAAAGGGCGTGTCCAAAATACGCACTTCAGGTAAAATTTCACCCATGCCCACGCCGGTAAACCCGGCGCCCTGCAGCTGATTAATGCGCATTTTTCGTAATACGTCTTTTTCGTCTCCCTGAATACCACCCGGGTAAATCTTAAATTTTACCTGGCCATTGGTTTGCTTTTTTACTTCAGTTGCAAATTCACGCATGATTTTCATCCAGGAAGAACCATCCGGAGCCAGCGTGGCAAATTTAATGGTCACTGTTTGTGAGAACAGCAGGTTGATCGAGAAGAATAAAATCCACAGGTATTTTGTTTTTTTAATCAACATGAGTATTCCTCATCCTTTAGAACAATTCCTCTTTTTGGTTCAGCAAGTGTCTGGCCTTTTGCTTGGCCACCTGATTGAGTAAACGCATTTCGGGTAAAAGATTTTCCGGAGAATCTAACACTTTTTGTAAATAAGTATCAAATAATTGCTCGTTTAGCGTTTTAGCTGCGTAAAAACGGGCTGCGTAAACATAACTGAGTAAAAATTTACCCTGCGTCAGTTGGATATTTTTTTCGAAATAGGTACGCGCTTTTTCCGGATCACCTCCTAAGAGAGGCGGCTTTTGCCCGTAAAGGCTGCCAAAAAATAAATAGGACGCGCCGTAAAAATAACTAGAATCCAGCTCCATGATTCGTTTCATGATCGCCTCTACTTTGGCTAAATCCATGATGGCCTGCGGGTCTTCCAACGACAGATTGATGTAAGACGACCATGAAAAACCAGCCCAGAACAGAGCCGGCACATCATTTTTTTTAGCCTGGCTTAGTTTTTGAGGTAAATCTGAAGCTGGCGTGTTAATGAGTTCTGCAAAAGCTGTGTTTTGAGCTTTAGCCAGGCGTAGTGCAAAATCACGGGCACGCAGGTACAATTGAGCCGCCCGCCGGGCATCATTGTCTTCTACAAAAGCTAAGGCGTATCCGGCATAACCCTGAGCTAAGATCAAGAGCAGTTGTTTGTTCTGCGGGTCACTTTTTAACAGGCCTTCCACTAATTTTAAATTAGACGCCAGTGCCTGTTCTGCAATTTGCAAATCACTTTCTTCAAAAAAAGCATTTACCGTGTTATTTAAAATGGGCTGCATCTGATTCACAATAATACGTTGTGTACTGCAGCCCATCAGGGTAAAAAGCACAAGGCATATTGTTAACTTTCGTCGGATCATGAGCAAAATTTCCTGAACGAATTTCTGAGTTTATTTGTCAGCACGAAACGATTTGACCAGTGATCGTTACTTCTTATCTGATTTAGACGCTTTATCCATCAGATCGAGTAACCCTTTTTCAATAAACGGTTTAAACAGGTCAATGGGCACAGGGAAAATGGTGGTGGAGTTCTTTTCGGAACTGACTTCGATCAGAGTTTGCAGAAAACGTAATTGTAAGGCCGAAGGGCTGGTGTCAATAATTTTGGCAGCCTGGGTCAGTTTGTCGGCGGCCTGGAATTCACCTTCTGCGGCAATGATTTTTGCCCGGCGTTCGCGTTCGGCTTCAGCCTGCTTGGCCATGGCGCGTTTCATCTCTTCCGGCAAATCAATGTGTTTAACTTCTACCAATGAAACTTTAACACCCCATGGGTCGGAATGCTGGTCAATAATTTCCTGCAGGCGGGCATTAATTTTGTCCCTTTCGGTCAGCAATTCATCCAATTCTACCTGCCCAACCACACTACGCAGGGTAGTTTGAGCCAACTGTGAAGTGGCAAAAAGGTAATTTTCAACTTCTACCACACATTTTTCCGGATTGAGAACGCGGAAATAAAGCACAGCATTCACCTGTACAGAGACATTGTCTTTGGTGATGACATCCTGTGGTGGTACATCCATTACGACGGTTCTCAAACTAACCTTTACCATGCGATCCACAATGGGAATCAGAAAGATGATTCCGGGTCCTTTGCTGCCAACCAGTCGGCCGAGGCGAAAAATGACGCCGCGTTCATATTCTTTAAGAATACGAATAGCGCTGGAAAGGAGTAAAAGTAAAAAGACAACCAGGGTAATAATGAACTGTGGCATTGACAGCTCCTCAATTTTATTTAACGGGTTTAACTTTTAAAATCAAATTATCCCGATCAATATCGATCACTTCGATTTTTTGTCCCTTCCTGCAGGGCTCGTCACTCACCGCCTTCCAGAATTCACCGTGCACCTTAACCGTACCTTCGGGATTAAGAGCTTTAAAAACCTCTCCGACTTCCCCAATCAAGCCTACATCACCTGTCGTTGGCTTTTTACGATGTGCGCGAATGGCCATCCCAATGGCAAAGACAAAGAACAACACGCTGAGAATGACTACAAAAGTAATCACCTGCCAGGAGACGCGTAAGAATGGTAAAGGACTTTCAAACAACATCACACTTCCCATAATTAATGAAATAACGCCACCAATGGTTAGCAAACCGTAACTTGGTATTTTAATTTCCAATAAAAAGAGAATTACTGCAAATATGATTAAGGCAAAGCCGGCGTAATTGACAGGCAGGGTTTGTAAGGCATACAAACCTAATATCAAACAGATACCGCCAACAACTCCGGGCAAAATGGAACCCGGATTGTACAATTCAAATAAGATGCCGTAAATACCTAACATTAATAAAATGTAAGCCACATTGGGGTTGCTTATAATATCGAGCAGGCGTTGTCGCCAACTCATTTCGTAGGTAATTACCTGTGCCCTGGCTGTGTGCAGGGTTTTTGTAATGCCTACATCTAATTCTACTTTACGGCCATCCACCAGCGTTAGCAGAGAATCGAGGGAGGGGGCAATAAAATCAATGACGTGTAGTTGCAGCGCTTCTTTTTCGGTAATGTTGGCACTTTCGGTAATGGCCTTTTCTGCCCAGTCAGCATTGCGTCCGCGTTTTTCGGCCAGACTACGTATTTTGGCAACAGCGTCATTCACCACTTTTTCCATTAAGGTGCTGGTTGTACTGGTATCGGGTTGCGCGCCTGTCGGGCTGCTGCCAAACACAGGATGTGCAGAGCCAATATTGGTAGAAGGTGCCATGGCGGCAATATGAGCGGCGTAGGTAATAAAAACGCCGGCCGAACCCGCCCTTGAGCCACTGGGCGCCACGTAAACAATCACCGGCACTTCCGAAGCCTGAATTGCTTTGACAATTTTATGCATGGATTCCATCAATCCGCCGGGGGTATCCATTTGAATAATTAAGGCCTGTGCGTCTGCCTGTTGCGCCCGTTCTATGGAATGTGTAATGTATTCGGTAGCTACCGGATTAATTACACCTTCAATAATAATACGGTGAACAATTTTTGCTGAAATTAAAGAAACGTTTATCAGAATCAAAGAAAGAATAAAAATAGATTTTTTCATTGCTTCATCCTGTGATTTTGGGGTAATAAAAAATAGAGTAATTAATGCATTAAGTCAAGCCTTTTTAAATAAAAAAGGCTCCACAGGCGTGGAGCCGAAGGATGATGTTGAGGGTTTTGTTTTTTAGGAGGGAGGATTTTCCTAATCAACTTTTTAATTTCACTTAAGGGAAATTAATAATGAATTCCCCTTTTTGTCAAATTTTATTTTATCTTCCCTTGCCAGCCAACCGATAGCGGCATTCACCAGGAATTCCGTTTCTTTTATCTCTTTTCTTAATCTGGTTACGGGCATTTGTCCATTGCTTTCTAAGGTGCGATAGACTTTTCCGGCAACTTCACCGATTTTAACGATCATTCAGATGTCCTCTCATTGTTAATTCGTTTTCTAAAAATAAACGGTTTACCGGCGAAATTCAAATTAAATTGATAGCCAGTAATTAAGTTTAACTAAAAAAACATTATCTGGCGTGGTATCAAACAGCTGTCGAAAATCAGGGCCGGCTCTAAAGACGCCAGAATTTAAAAAATCATTTCTGTTTTGTGTCCAGACTAAAAATAGAGTAGAACCAGGATGATATTCCCAGCGGATCACAAAATTGGAGCGAAATTCCTTAAAGTTAAAATCAGGGTAGTCAATATAATAATCGGTAATCCCATCCCGATTTTCATCAATCTCGTAAAGTTCATCTTCTGCTACATAGTGAATTTGCTGGTCATCAAATTCCTGATAACGGGCGCTACCCTTTGCCCTGGGATTGGTAATCATTTTAAAATGTGAATATTTCCCGGCCGAGACAAAAGGTTGACCGTAATACTGCAGGGAAAGATTGGGTGTGGGACTGAAATTAAGCCGGAAAACCATGCCAAACGTATTTTGTACAATGCGTCCAAACAGGTAGCGATCCTGGTTTTGAAAAGTTTCTGTGGAGACGTATTGTAAATTTTCTCTGTTAAAGGTGAAAAAAGGATTGATTTTAATATTCAATCGTTCACTTAGCTTTTGTTCAATTTCCAGGTCCAAATGGTAGTTTTTAGAAATCTTGTCATCGTTTACATGTGCCCTGGCAAACAGTTCCACCTGAAAATCTTTGGCCCGGTTAGAATAGCCGTTCATCCAAAAATTCCAACCGCCTGTGTAACGGGCCAGGGGGCCGCCTCGCAGCAGGTGAGGAGAATAGGCATCCTGTTCACGATTGATGCCCATGTAAAAGCCCCAAAGATTTGTGAATTGCACGCCTCCGTTAATATTGCCTCCCTGAAACAATCGGTCACCGGCAAAGTTCCAGCCCTGCCATTGGTTAAAGTTCAGGTTGGCCCGGCGAATGATGCCGATTGGGTTGTTTAACCGATAACCAATCCAGATGTAATGCATGATTTGGTCGGCACGGCGTAAAAAACCAAGATCATTCAGTTCCAGTCCTGGTGAGCGCCACAATCCGCCGGTGGCAAAGCGCCAGTTGCCATTACCTACCCGTCCGATGTTGAAACTGCCACCATGACCCGACAGGGTCGTCCGGGTAGTATCTAAGGAAACGTGTTTGGCATCCGGCCGCTGAAAGTAGTGTGCAGATGAAGTTTGAACTTTTTCGATGGCTTCGGCATCACCAATCAGGTGCGAACCAAAAAGTTTAAAATCCAAAAAATAGGTCTTTTGAGCCCATTGGTGGCGAAAATCAATTCCGCCGGTGTAGGCAGATCGGTTAAGAAATTTTAAATGATCGTCTTTGATGCTGCGATTCGTTGCCGTAATCATGCCCCCAACCGAGGTATTTCCCTGATCGAAATCTTTTTGCAAACGACTGACCAGGTAGTTGGTCAAAGGTTCGACGGTCACTTTTTGATGTCGGCCGGCAAGATCGATGGTCGCTCTTTCTGAGTTGGTAACCGCGTCCAAAAGACCGATGGACCAGCCCTTTTGAGTTTTCCCGCTCAGCTTGGCTGCTCCCAATATTCTGGTCTGTTCGGGCATGTCAATGTAATCATAGGAAAAGCCATCTTCTTCATCCGGGTAATAATGAGGCGAGCGACCGATCCTTCTGGAGTAAAAGAGTTTTTCCTGTGACATGTCTCCGTCACCCATGGCCAGGGGAAACTCGAAGATGTTTTTACCCTCAATGAAAAACGGTCGTTTTTCTTCGAAAAATGTTTCGAAGGCCGACAGGTTTACTTCTGAGGGATCTGCTTCCACCTGGCCAAAATCGGGATTAATCGTGTAATCTACCGTCAGGTCGCTGGTGATCCCAATTTTGCCATCCAGGCCAACATCCAGTCGGAAATCATGACCATCAGTAAAAGGGTCTCCCTTTTCTGCCTGAAAGGTATGAAACTGGCTCACAGAGTAAGGTAAAAATTCAATACGCTTTGGAGGATTAATGCCCTCTATTCCTGTCAGATTGCCGAAGAACGACACCAGACCTGCGGCATTTTTGGGAATGTACTGCCACATGTCTTCTTCCTGATTACGGTAAATTCTGCGCAGAATTTGAAATCCCCAGGTGTGGTTGCTTGCTTTGGCAAAACGCAACTGGCTGAGCGGAATGCGCATTTCTGCAATCCAGCCCGAATCGTTAATCGAGGTTTTGACTTCCCAGATGGGATCCCAGCTTTCGTCTTCACGATCACCATCTTCGGCCATTAAAACATCGAATTTGACACCAGAAGGGTTGGTACCAAAAATAAAAGCCGTACGGCGGTCAAAATAACTGTCAATACCAATGGCTAAAAAATCAGAGTTTTCGATCTGATCCCTGCGTGAAATTTGAGTCTCAATCTTTTCGGGTTCGTTGTCATAAGCAATAATGCCAAAATATATGTTGTGTGCATCGTAAAGGACTTTAAAATTTGTTTTTTGGCTAGGTGCGACATTTTCTACCGGATTAATCTGAACAAAGGAATCCTGAAAAGGCACCTGGGCCCAACAGGCATCATTCAATTTGCCGTCAATTTTGGGTGCTTCCGGATTAACTCGGTAAGCTTGGCAGGTTTTTCTTTTGAAGGAAGCTGAACCCGCTGTAACCATTGAGGCGGAAAAAAAAATTAAAATGAGTACCATGTAAAAAAAGCGCATTTAACATCTCCCTGTTACATTTTAATCCAGACCATCTTGCTTTACGAAAAGCGGCGCGCAAAGTTGCGGACAATTAATATCTAATCAGAGACAACAACGCCGAATGTCAATCAAGCGAAATCACCAAAGGACAAAGAAATTTTAAATTTTGAGTTTTGAATTTTGAATTTCTTCAATAGCTAATTC